>JAICEP010000304.1 GCA_025924095.1 Sorangium sp. | reverse complement strand
GTTTCGCAATGGTGCGCCGCATCCCCGTCGCAATCGGCGAAGTGGCCATTGCAGGTCGCTGCGCTGCCCGAGCCGCTGCTGCTTGCGCCCCCGCCGGTTTCGCTGGTCGCTCCGCCGGCGCCGGTTTCGCTGCTCGCTCCGCCGGCGCCGGTTTCGCTGCTCGCTCCGCCGGCGCCGGTTTCGCTGCTCGCGCTGCCGCTGCTCGCGCTGCCGGTTGCGCTCCCGCCGCTCGCACCAGCGCCGCTCGCGCTGCTCGTCGCGCTCTCGCCACCGCCGCTGCCCGCGCTGCTCGCGGCGCCCTCGCCGCCCCCGCTGCTCGCGCTGCTCGCGCTCGCGCCGCCCCCGCTGCTCGCGCTCTCGCCGCTGCTCGCGCCCTCGCCGCCGCCGGCGCTCTCGCCGCTGCCGGCGTTCCCGGTGCTGCTCGTGCTCGCGCCGCTGCTCCTGCTGAGATCGCCGCCGCTCCCGTCGCCGGCCTGATCCTCCGGCCCCCCGGGGTTCTCTGTCTCGTCGTCCTTGTCGGACAGCTCCGCGCCGATCAGCGCGGAGCAGCCGCCAGGCCCGAGCGGGGCCGCGACGAGCGCGATCAGGAGGACCAGCAGGTCGCCGGTGCCGCGAACGGAGCGGAGCTTCACCCCAGGATTGCGCATGATCACCTCAGAAGTCGGGCGCCGCCGGCAGCGGCATGGACGTGGACGCAGGCACCGGACGCGGCGGCTCGACCCGCGGAGCGCGCCGCTCCACCCGCTGCACGCTGGGCTCGGCCCGCTGCGCGCTCGGGTCGAGCCGCTGGGCGGGCGACTCGGCCGATGACGCGGACAGCTCGATCTCGTCCCATGGATCGACCGCCTCGTCCCACGGCTCAGCCGGCTCAGCCGGGTGCGCCGGCGGCTCGCTTGCCGGTGCGCCCCGCACGGCCATCTCACGAGCGTTCACGCGCGGCGCCCCACCATCAGCGGGCACGATGTCGACGGCGGAGGGCGCCGCCGGGGTCGCCGCCTGCAGGGCCAGCGCCACGACCGGCTCGCCGGCAGGCGCAGCGGCGGCGGCCGCGACCGCCGGCTGCGCGGCGCCAGCGCCTCCACCCCGCAGGCTCAACCCCATGACCACGACCACGGGCGCGACGAAGGCAGCCAGCACCCCGACGAGGAGCGCCTTCTGAAGCCGCGGCGAGGGCGCGATCCCGCTCGGCGCGCCGCGCAGGGCCGCTGGCATCTTGATCGTGCCTCCCCGACGCCCGGCCGGCGTGGCCGCGGGCGACGCGAGCAGCGTCTTCCCTGCACCGGCCAGGCGCGGCGCCGCCGGCGCGGAGACGGCGCCGGTCGCCGCGAGGACCGGCGCGGCCCGCTCCGCGGTGAGCGGCGCGTCGACCCCCCGCGCGAGCCACTGGTGCGCGAGCGACGTGCCGGCCACGTCCGCCGTGACCCCGCGCTCGACGGCCCAGGACGCCAGGGCGCGGCCGAGCGATCGCATGCTCGGCCACCGCTCGGCCGGCGACTTGGCCAGGCCTCGCCGGAGGATCGACCAGAGCTCCTCGTCGCCGGCGCCGAGCTGGGTCGTCGGCACCGGCTCCTTGCTGAAGATCGCCGCGATCACCGCGCCCAGGTTCTCCCCGCTGAACGGCCGACGTCCGGTGATGAGCTCGTAAAGAACCACGCTGAACGCCCAGACGTCGGTCTGCTCCCCGACCTCCAGCTGGCCATCGGCCTGCTCCGGCGACATGTACTCCGGGCTGCCGACGATCACCCCTCGTTGCGTGATCGCGGGGCTCGCCGCGTTGGCCAGCTTGGCAATGCCGAAGTCGACGACCTTCGGGACATAGCCGCCCGCCCCGTCGGACACGACGAGGATATTGGCAGGCTTGATATCGCGATGGACAATGCTCTGCGCGTGCGCGGCCGCGAGGGCGCACGCCACCGGCAAGAGCATCTGGACCGCCTGCTCCGCCGGTATGCGGCCCCTCGTCTCCAGCCAGCTCGAGAGCGACGTGCCCTCGAGGAGCTCCATCACCAGAAACGGCTCGCCCGAGTCGGTCTCGCCGAAATCGAACACGCGCACGATCGCCGGATGACCGAGCCTCGCCGTCGCGCGCGCCTCCCGGAGCAGGCGCTCGGCGGCGTGCGCGTCGAACTGCTCCTCGTGGAGCACCTTGATCGCCACGTCGACGTCGAGCCACAAGCTGCGCGCCCGCCACACGCTGCCCATGCCCCCGGCGCCCAGCTGCCCCACGATCTGGTACTTGCCCGCGAGGACCTCGCCCACGGCGCGCTCCCGCTGCGGCAACCCGCGAACGCAGGACGAGACCCCCCCCGTGCTCGCATCGCCTCTTCTGGCGAACGATCCGCTCTGGCCGGGGACAGGGTGCTTTTCCTTCATGAGTCGCCTTTCCCTCATCGTTCATCGTAAGCAAATGGCGAACCATCGGCCGATCCCCGGCCTTCGCAGGCGCCAAAGCGACGAAACACCCGGCCAGCACCCCCTCGCCCGCGCCCCCCGAGGCGAGCTCGGCGCTCGGGCGCTCCCGCTCGCGCAAATCTCGCGGCCAGAAGAGCAAGAATCCACATGCTCAACGCGGGATCGGTCGCGCGCATCGGTCACGCTGAGGCAATTTGCACCGGAGCATTTCAAGAGGGAGCGAGGCACCCTCCCGGGCCATCTGCAGCGCTTCGATCCCGGGTTCATCGAATCGATGCATGCGAGAGCCCCCTGCGTCGGGTGGTGGCCGTGAGTCCCCATCACGGGAGCCTCGCAGGCCCACGCCGGCGCGCCCTCAGGCCCTCAGGCGTCCACGTTCACCGCGGTCTGCCTCGTCAGGACGGTGGCCGAGTGCCCCGCGTGCAGCGTGAACACGCCGGGCTCGACCTGCCAGCGACCTGCCGCCCAGTGCGCAAAGGCCCGCGGCTCGACGGTGGCGACGACCTCGGCCGTCTGGTCGGGCTCGGCCTCCACGGAGGCAAAGCCGGCCAGCCAGAGCAGGGGGCGCTCGACCGCAGAGCCCGGCCGCGACAGGTAGAGCTGGATCACGTGACGGCCGCGGCGGGTCCCGACATTGCGGACCTGCACCCGCACCTCGACCGCCGCGCCGGCGGCGACGCTCGCCGGCGCGGCCATGTCGACGATCTCCCAGCGCGTGTAGCCCAGGCCGTGCCCGAACGGGTAGGCCGGGGTGACGCCGGCGCGGGCCCAGGCCCGGTACCCGACGTGCAGCCCCTCGACATAGACCAGCTTGCCGTTCTCGGGCTTCGTCGAGAGCACGGGCACGTCCTCGTCGCGCGACGGCCACGTCGTGGGCAGACGGCCGCCGGGCTCCACGGCGCCGAGCAGCACGTCGGCGGCGGCGTTGCCGAGCTCCTGGCCCGGGAACCACGTGAGGAGCACCGCGGCCACCTCGTCGCGCCAGGGCAGGGTCACCGGCCCGCCGGAGTTCACAAGCACGATCGTCCGGGGGTTCACGGCCGCGACGGCGCTGACCAGCTCGTCCTGGCGGCCGGGGAGCGCAAGCGTGCTCCGGTCGAAGCCCTCGCTCTCGATCGCCTCGGTGGTGCCGACGACCACGATCGCCACGTCGGAGGAGCGCGCGAGCTGCACGGCGCGCGCGAGCTCCTCGTCGTCGGGCAGCGCGGGGACCTCGGCGCCGAGGGAGAACGCCACCGCGATCGTGCCCGGAAAGACCGAGTGCGCGAGGGCGAGGTCGATCTCCTGGCCGGCGGCGAGGGACAGCTCGGCCGCCCGCTGCGGCGGGGCGAGCAGGGCCGCGGCGAGGTCGTCCTTGTCCGGCGCGATCATCCCGTCGAAGAGGACCTGCCCGCCGCCGGTGAGGCGGTAGGCGCCCACGCCGGCCACGCCGATCCGGTAGCGGCCCGCCTCGGCGGCGCGGAACCGCGCCGTCACCTCGATGGTCGCGGCCCGCGTCGCACGCTCGTCCCCGATGAACGTGAGGCGCCCCACGTCGCGATGCTCCTCGTGCACGACGTGGCCCCTGGCGTCGAGGAGCCGCACGTGCACGCCGGCTGTGTCGGTCACGGGGTCGACCACCTGGTCTCCGGCCACCGGCACGAGGCCCTCGTGGATGCGGGTGCCGAGCGCGTGGAGCACCTCGGCGCGCTGGCCGAGCGCGGCGCGCAGCCCGTCGAGCGGCGAGACGGCGTAGTGCGGGTGCACGCTGGCGCTGCCGCCGCCCTGGATCCGCCCCTGCGCGGCGCCGGGGCCGATCACGGCGACGCGCCGCAGGCTGGCCGCGTCGAGGGGGAGCGCGTCGCCCTGGTTGCGCACGAGCACCATGCCGGCCGCGGCGGCCTCGCGGACAAGCCGGGCGGCCTCGGCGGCGGAGAGCTGGGCGGGGGCGGGGGCGGCCGGCGCGACGCCCTCGAGCGCGCCGACCCGGGCGGCGAGGCGCAGGAGGCGGCGGACCTTGTCGTCGATGGCCCTCTCGGGCACCGCGCCGCTCTGGACCGCGGCGACGAGCGCCCGGCCCCACGGCCCTTCCGGGCCAGGCATGACGAGGTCCAGCGCCGCGCGGGCTGCGGCCTCGGTGGACCGGGTCGCGGTCCAGTCCGAGACCACGACCCCGTCGAAACCCCACTCGTCCTTGAGCGGCGCGTCGAGCAGGGCGTTCTCGGTCATGGTCGCGCCATTGACGGCGTTGTACGAGGCCATCACGAGCCACGCGCGCGCGCCGACGATCATCCGCTCGAAGGGCGCGAGGTAGAGCTCGCGCAGCGTGCGCTGATCGACGCGGACATCGACGGTGAACCGCTCGGTCTCGGAGTCGTTGGCCACGTAGTGCTTGGGGGTGGCGCCGACGCCGTGGGCCTGCAGCCCCCGGACGTAGGCCGCGCCGATCCGACCGGTGAGCAGCGGGTCCTCGGAGAAGCACTCGAAGTGCCTGCCGCCGAGCGGGCTTCGGTGCAGGTTGACCGTCGGCCCGAGGACGACATCGACGCCCTTGCGCCGCGCCTCGGACGCCAGCAAGGCGCCGAGGCGCTCCAGGAGGGCCTCATCCCATGTGGCGGCGAGGGCGGTGGCGGAGGGGAGGCTCACCGAGGGATCGCGCTCGTCCCAGTGCTCGCCGCGCACGCCGACCGGGCCGTCCGAGACGACCATGCGGCGCAGGCCGATGGCGGGCTCAGGGTAGGTGCTCCAGAAATCGGCGCCCGTCAGCAGGCGGACCTTCTGCTCGAGCGACAGCGCGCCGAGGGCGTCCGCCACCCGCCGCTCGACGGCCTCGGGCGGATGATCGGTCTTCTGGGGATGAGCTGATAGCGAGTCGGCGACGGCCATGGACCCTCCTGGAAGCACAGAGACGCCGCCCACGGAGGCGGCGCGAGCACGGTACGTACAAGGTCAGGGAAACGCCAGGTTCACAGGAGAGTGACGGTCATCGGGGGTTGGCGTTCATCGGCCCAGAGGGTGAGAGGGCGATCACCCGTGTTGGCGCCGCGTCGGTCGGCACGGACAGCAGAGCTCGCGCGTCCGCTGTGTGCGAGCCGCGGGCGTTCCAGCGGTCGAAGACGGCTGCGGCAGGTGCATTCAAGGGCAGGCGCAGACGCCGCCGTGGTGCGAGCAGCACCCGCGCTTCACGTAGGTGCAGGTCGGCGAGAGCGTGCCATCGCAGCAGCAGACGCGGCCCTCGTCGGGCGCCGGCCGCGGCCGGCCGGAGCGGCCGGCACCCGAGGGCCGCGCGGGAGCGGGCGCCTCGGCGGGCCCCGGGGCGCGCGCCTCCCCGGCGGCCTCGAGCTCGGCGCGGCGGCGCTCGGCCTCCGCGGCCTCGCCGGCCTGCCGCTGCGCCTCGATCTGCGCCTGACGCGCCTCGCGGTGCCGCCGGTAGCGCGCGACGAGGGCGCTCGACGCACGCAGATCGGCCTCGGCCTGCTCGCAGAACGAAGGGCACCGGTCGACGCGGGCCTGCGCCTCGAGCTCCAGCACGAGGCAGTCGGGCTCGCTCCTGCAGCCGTGCGCCAGCCGGGATCGGAACCCGTCGTCGTGGCGCGCTCCGTCGCGGTGATGGCAGCCGGCGAGGAGGGGGAGGAGGGAGAGCCAGCAGACGGCGAGGAGGCGCACCGGGGGATTGTCGTGCCGCACGCGGGGGGCGTCGAGACCTCGAAGACATGGGAGACGGGAAATGGGAGCCCTTGTTGCGCCGGAACGGGAACGAGGCAATCCTCCGGGGCCCCTCGAGCGAGGACTCCTGCCATGAGCCTTTCGACCGTGCTCCGCGTCCTCGGCCGCACCGATGGCGAGGTCCACAGCCTATTCCGCACCGGCTCGCGCGTGTACGGCACCGCGACCGCGACGTCCGACGAGGATTTCGTCGCCGTCCTCGCGCGCCGCGACGCGAGGCAGGACCTCGCGTTTTCGCCCGGCATCAACGTCGTCCTGCACGGGCTCGACACCTTCCGCAACGCCATCGCCGAGCACAGCGTCTTCGCGCTGGAGTGCCTGTTCCTCCCGCCCGAGCACCGGCTCAAGGAGACGAGACCGCCCTTCGCGTTCAAGCTCGACAGGAAGAAGCTCGCCGCGTCGGCCGCGGGCCGCTCCGCGTCCGACTTCAAGAAGGCCGGCGCCCGCTTCGACGAGGAACCCGGGGCCTCGAAGAAGAAGCTCTTCCACGCGCTCCGGGTGCCGCTCTTCGCCGTGCAGATCGCCGAGACCGGCGCCCTCCACGACTACGGCGCCGCGAACCCGTACTGGCGCGAGCTCGTCACGGACGAGCGCCTCGACTGGGAGGACTACCGCAAGACCTACGGCCCGCTCCGCGAGAGGCTCTGCGACCGACTCGCGGCGCTGGCCTCACGACGGTAGCCGCGCCGCCGGCCTCAGGGCGGCGGCCCTCCCGCCGGATCCGCCGCGAGCTTCTGCGGCCGGAGCTCCTGGTGCATCCAGTGCTCGTCCGTCTGCACGTGCCCGCGCCGCACCCACTTGGCGAGGCTGCGCTGGAACATCGCGTCCGGGAACTCGCCCCCGACCCGCACCACCACCCCCTCGCGCTGGCCGCCGAACGCGGAGGGCTCGCGCGCGAGCGCGCTCGTCAGCGCCTCGAGATCGTGCTCGCTCTCGACGATGCCCCGGAACAGGACAGGCACCGTGGGGAGCCCCAGATCCTTCGCCTGGGCCACGATCATATCCCACTCCCAGAAGAGCCCCAGCGCGTCGTCGCGCACGCCGAAGACCAGCGAATACCCCGGCAGCGCGTCGTATTCGATGGAGTGGACCGCATAGCAATACTCGCAGAAGAGCGACATGCCGTCCGAGAGCAGGTGAGCGATGCTCGCGTGCGTGGCCTTCGCGAGATCGAAGCTCGGGTGGGACGGAGGGCCCGAGTGCGAGCGAGAGAAGACGCTCTTCCGCGTGTACGTGAGGTTGCTCCCGTCGCACTTCTCGGTGATGACGATCTCGACGCCGAGCAGCCCCGACACGTCGGCCATCCTCTTGTCGTCGGACGTGCCGCCGGGCGACCATGGCAGGTGGAACGAGCGCGGGTATTTGGCGGACATGGCGGCGCCAGGGTAGCACCGACCTCCGGGCGCGGACATGCTACGATCCTCGCGCGCTGCGCGCCTGTGTCCGGCGCGCGCTCGCCCCAGGGTGCTCCGTCATGTCGTCCGCGTCCTCGCTCCTCGACCTCCTCACGCCCGATCCGGAGCGTGTCCCCTGGGACGAGCTCCAGGTCTTCGACTGGGTCCGCGCGCTCGAGGGCTGCCCGCAGGACCCGATTCACCACGCCGAGGGCAACGTCTGGATCCACACCCGCATGGTGCTGGAGACGCTGCTCGGGCTGCCCGAGTGGCGGGCGCTGCCGGCGGAGGAGCAGCGCGTCGTGTACCTCGCCTGCCTGCTCCACGACGTGGCGAAGCCGGCGACCACCCGGGAGCAGGACGGGAGGATCACGGCCAAGGGCCACTCGCGCGCGGGCGAGCTGCTCGCGCGCCGCCTGCTCTGGGAGCTCGACGCGCCGTTCGCGCTGCGCGAGCAGGTGTGCGCGCTCGTGCGCTACCACCAGATCCCCTTCTATCTCATCGAGCGGGACGACGCGCAGCGCGTCGCCGCCGAGATCAGCCTCCACGCGCGCTGCGACCTGCTCGCGCTCGTGGCCGAGGCCGACATCCGCGGGCGCGTCTGCGCGGACATGGGCCGCGTGGTCGACAGCATCGAGCTCTTCCGCGAGCTCTGCCGCGACGAGGGGTGTTACCGGGCGCCGCGCTCCTTCGCGTCGGATCACACGCGCGTCGTGTACTTCCGCTCCGACCTCACCGGCGGGCGCCACCCGGACGTGGAGGTCTACGACGACACGCGCGCCGAGGTCGTGGTGATGAGCGGGCTCCCGGGCGCCGGGAAGGACACCTATGTCCGCAACCACCTCGCCGACTGGCCGGTTGTCTCCATGGATGCGCTGCGAAGCGAGCTCGAGATCGATCCGACCGAACCGCAAGGACAGGTGGTCCAGGCGGCGCGCGAGCGGGCGAAGGAGCACCTCCGGCGCGGCGAGCGGTTCGTGTGGAACGCGACGAACCTGTCGCGGCAGCGGCGCGGGCCCGTGCTGCAGATGGCGGCGGACTACGGGGCGAGGGTCCGTGTGGTCTACGTGGAGGTGCCGGCGGCGGTGCTGTTCGCGCAGAACCGCGCTCGGGAGGCGGCGGTGCCGGAGGCGGCGATCCGGCGGATGATCGAGCGGTGGGAGATACCGGCGAAGACCGAGGCGCACGAGGTCGTGCTGGCGGTGCGCGGAGAGGGGTGAGGGGGTCCCGAGAGCCCCTCCTGCTCCGATCAGGCGAATCGGGGAGATGTCATGTGGACCCCCTCAAGCCTTACAAGGCTTCCGCATCGACCGACCCCTGCTCCCCCTGGCGCGTTGGCTGCCCAGCCCGCCCGCCCCGCTACGCGCTGTACGCACCGTTCACCCGCGCATCCCCAAGGCGCCCGAGGATCTCGTCCACGGTCTCCTCGACCGTGAGGTCCGAGGTGTCCAGCCAGAGACCCAG
>JAICEP010000303.1 GCA_025924095.1 Sorangium sp. | reverse complement strand
TCTCGACCGGCTTGCTTTCCGCGGCCTTGCGGGCCTTCTCCCGCCGCGCTGCAGCGCGGCGGCGCCGCTCGTGCGGTGTCCAGATGACGGGGGCACGATGGGGGCACGTGTCCAGATGGCCGGGCGGCGTGTCCAGATGATGGGGGCACGTGTCCAGATGGCCGGTCGGCGTGTCCAGATGCCAGGTGGCGTGTCCAGATGGCCGGGCCGGGCGCAGCGGTGCCTGGCCGCGGACCCTGGCCACCGGCAGGCGTTGACCATGGCGCGGGACGTTCACGATGCGCGAAACACGCAGGCTCGCCGGAGGCGAGAACGCGAGGGCGGCGGGCCCCTCGTCGCATTTTCAAATCGTCCGCGCCTGCTGCCCGGAATCCATAACGAGAGCACCTCGGACGGCACAGGGCCGGTCGAGGGTCGAGGTGGAGCGCTGGGGCAGCCGGGCGCAGCGGCCTCTCTCGCCGCGTGCGCCCGGGTGGAGAGCGGTTGAATGGGTCAGTACGACATCGCCTTGCGGCACATCGCGCTGCGCTGCGGCGACGAGCTCGCTCACGGTCTGACGTTGGCATTCGAAGTAGACTCGGTCGCGTGGGTCGAGACGCAGCTGACCGCGCTGGAGCGCAGGATCGACCGGGTCCTCGAGCTCCGCGGCGGCGGTCAGCGGCGCCTCGTGCAGCTGGAGTTCATCGTCGCTCCGGAGAGCGATCTCGCGCTCCGCATGTTCGAGTACGCGGTCCTGCTCGTCCTCTCGCTCCGGGCCGCGGTCGACTCGGGCCGGGGCGCCGGCGCCATTCCCCCGGTGGAGAGCGTGGCCGTCCTCCTCAGCGGGCGCGCGGCGCCGTGGCCCCCCGAGGGCCAGTTCCGGACGAACTGGCCCGAGAGCGAGCGCTTCTGCGGCCAGCGCTTCCGCATCGAGGCCGTCTACCAGCGCAAGGTGGCCGAGCTGATGGCGCGACCGGGCGTGTTCTGGCTCGTCTTCACGCCCCTCGCCGTGGACGCCACGGAGGGCTCGATACGGCAGGTGGTCGAGGAGATCCTCCGCCGTGAGCCCCGCGACGAGCAGCGCGCGGAGCTGTATGCCGTGATGCAGGTGCTGGCGGAGCTGGCCCCATGGGGGCACACTTGGCACAAGGAGATCAGGATGCGAGTACAGGAGCTGGATCAGCAGTCGATCCTGGCGAGCGAGACCCTGCGGGAGGTGTTCGAGCAGGGCATCGAGAAGGGCATGGAGCAGGGCATCGAGAAGGGCATCGAAAGAGGCCGCAGGCGGGGCATCGAGGAGATGCTGCGGGGCGTGCTCGCGCGCAGGCTGCGTCGCGAGCTGAGCGCCGCGGAGCAAGCCGCCGTGGCGAACAGGGCCAGCACCCTGGACGATCCCCTGGCGGCTGCCGCCGTGTTCGAGCTGGACACCGAGGCGCTCCTGGCCTGGCTCCTGGGGCCAGACGCGGAGTGAGCGTGCGCTCAGGCGTCTTCGCCACCGCAAGCAGGTAGGCGCGCGCGGGAGCGCGGACGACCGGAGGGCGCCGGCTGGTCGGATAACACGTCAACCGCTTCGCCTGGCGTGTCAGGAAGCGTGGTGGCGACGGTCGGATGCGGGGTGGGGCGAGCAGGGCGCTCGCTGCGCTTGGGCGTGCCCCGGCGCGCACCTTGCACTGCCGCTGGCGGAACGCGCGCTCACGAGCGCCTCGAGCTGAGGCACCCCCACACGCACCGTCGCCTCGACCAGCTCGAGGTCAGGCTCCACCGTCTCGCCGATGGAACGTCACCGGCGGCTGCCCGCGGACGGGCTCGATGTCCAGGAACGATGCGGCGCCGTCCCAGCTCGGGACGAGGCAGCTCCGGCCGCCTGTCAGGCAGCGAGGTGCGTTTTCCTGTGCGAAGAAGTCCTCCTGGCTGGCGAAACCTCGCGCCTCCGTGACCAGCCTCGTCGACAGGATCGCGCGATCGCCGATCGTGAGCAGTCAGAGCTGCTCCTCCTGCAGGTCGCCGGGCCTGGCGGCGACGAGGAACCCCAGGGGCGAAGCGTGCTTGTCAAAGGCGAGCAGGCGGGTGATGTGGAGGGCCGGGTCGTTCCCGGCGAGCGGCACCGGCATCTCGCGCCTCGTGCGGCTGACATACACGGCGCCGTCTCGCAGAAAGAAGAACCACGGATCGCCACCAGGCGCCGGCAGGAACGCCATCGCCTGGAAGCACCCCGGGACGACCGGCCTGGCCCCGAGCGACTTGCCCGCGGGCGGCTTCGACGGCAGCGCGAGCAGCTAGTCCCGCGGCACCCAGCGCGACAGGACGACCCCCGGGATCGACGCCGCGAAGGCGATCGCGAAGAACGCCGTGAACCCCACGCCGGCGGCGAGGTAGCCGCTCACGCTGCCGGCGAAGGTCGCGGAGACCGACATGAGCGCCGAGCCGATCGCGAAGTGCGACGACTTGTACCCGTCCACGCAGCGCCGCATCAGGAACACGACGAGCACCGCCGTACCGACGCCGGCGGCGAGCTGCTCGAGCGTGACGAGCGCGACGATCCACGGGAGCGTCGGCCGCGACCACGCCAGCGCCACGTAGAGCAGGATCGCGAGGCTCTGCACGAGCGCGATGGGGAAGATGGTGCGCGCGAGCCCCCACCGCTTGATGAGCACACCGCCGAGGGTCGCGCCGGCGATCGAGGCGACCGTCCCGATCCCGCCCACGTTGCCGCGCGCCGCCGTGTCGAGGCCGAGGCTCTTCAGCAGCGGCGACGACATCGCGAACATGAGCGCGTCCCCCGCCCGGTAGCAGAGGATGAACGCCAGGCTCGACGCGATCCGGGGCTGCCGCAGGAACACCCGGAACGGCTCGACATACCGCCGCAGCCCGGCGGCTCCGGACGCCGCCGCTCCAGGCGCCGCCGCCGCTCCAGGCGCCGCCGCTGCTCCGGGCGCCGGCGCAGCCGCCGGGCGCGGCAACCCCACCGCGTGGGCGCCCGCGAGCAGCACGAGCCCGGCCGCCGCGACGGCGAACGACGCGCCGAAGGACGCCCAGCCCGCGAACGCGACAAGCAGCGCGCCCGCGAGCAGCGCGAGCCGGTACGCTCCGACCCGCAACCCGGAGAAGCCAGCCTGCGCGTCCTTGTCGAGCGCCTGCAGATAGAAGCCGTCGACCGCGATGTCGTGCGTCGCCGCGGCGACGGCGACCAGCCCGAACAGCGCGGCGACGAGCCAGAGCGCGCCGCTGTCCGCCGTCGCGGCGAGCCCGAGGAGGATCACCGCGAGCGCGATCTCGGCCCCCAGGAGCCAGCGCCGCGGGCTGCCGTGGAGGTCGACCAGCGGGCTCCAGAGGAACTTGAGGTTCCACGGGAGCCCGTAGAGCGACACGAGGCCGATGATCGGAAGGCTCGCCCCCGCCGCCGTGAAGAACTCCCCCGCCACCTTGTGCGCGATCGCGTAGGGCAGGCCCTCGGCGAAGTAGGTCGACGAGATCCACAGGCCCCGGCTCGCTCCCCGCGCGGCCGGGGCTCCGGACGCCACCGCCACGCCGGGCTCCCCCGCCGCACCGGTCGCCCCCGCGGGGGCGCCGCGCCTCGCGGCCTCCGCTCCCTGCTCGGGCAGCGCAACGACAGCGGGCTCGACGGACTTGTGGGATGTGACGGCAGCCTCCACGCCTTCTCCGCGCGTTTTCCGCGCCTTCTCCGCGCCTTCTGCGCACCCTTACACGAGGCGCCCCCGGGCTGAGCAAGTTCCAGGGCGCTCGGGAACGCAGACCACCGCGCCGGGCCGCGCGGACGCCGACGCGAGGGGAAGCCGCGGACTCCATTGCGAGCGACGCTGTGGTATCGGTCCGGCATCTGGTTTAACGGTGATCAGCATGCGACGGGCCTGCGCTCCTTCGGTGTCCCCCTGCCGTGACGGCCGCGACGCCGATCGCGGCGCTCCGTGGCGGGCCGGCCGCGCGGTCGCCCCCGCGCGCGACGCCCTCGCGCCGACCTGCCCATCTCCGGTCTTTCCGAGGGAGCGAGCGTGAACGAGTACACCCGGCGCGAGGAGGTCCGCGCCACCTTCATCGCCTCGGCCATCCTCGTCCTGTGCATCGCCGTGGCGGTCCTCCGGCTCGTGACCGTGGACGGCAGGCTCGTCCTGGACCCGAGCGCGCGGCGGCAGGCAGAGGAATCCGAGGCCCGCCTCGCCCCCGCGCGCGCGTGCGCCCTCGCCGGCGAGAAGCTCATCGTCGAGATCGACCTGTTCAAGAAGGCCGCGAAATCCGCGCGCATGCCCGCCCCGGGCGAGGTGCCCCCGGCGCCGCCGCCGGTCACGAGGACGCGCGCGCAGCGCAACACCCCGCCGCCGCCCAAGCCCAAGGAGCCGGACAAGCAGGGCGCGTGGGCCTCCGCCCAGCCGCTCCACAGGCAGGTCAAGACGCTGGCGGGCTGCCGCGAGGCGACCGAGGCGCTCCTCGGGGCGCGGGTGAGCGCGATCCCCGCCTGGGACGCCATCGTCAAGGCGGCCGCGATCACGCCGCCGGCCGCCGAGGAGGCCGAGCAGTTCGAGGCGGCGAAGCAGCTGCTCTCGCTCCTCGCCGACATCCCCGCCGACAAGGTCGCGCAGGCCACGAAGGACGCCGAGGCCGCCTACAAGGCGACCGCCGAGCGCGACCGGGAGCGCGCGACCACCGCGGTGGTCCGCGAGCCGCTCCCCCAGGGCGTCTTCTCCCGGCGCGTGGCGGTGAGCGTCGGCGTCGGGCTGACCGTCTGCGCCCTGCTCATCAGCTACCTGGGCGTGCGCGCCGCCTCGATGCGCCGCCTCGCGACGCTGCTGCCGCTGCGCGACGCCGTGCGCAGCGGGCGCCCGGGCATGCAGGCCGCCGAGATCCTGAAGACCGCGGCCGCGTACAACAGCGGCGAGCCCGGCATCGTGATCGGCGCGGCCATCGGCGGGCTCTCCGCCGCGCTCCTCGCCCCGAAGGACGCCGATCTCTTCGTCGCGGGCGTCATGGCCGGCCTCCTCATCGGCCTCGGCGCGCAGTGGGCCTTCCGCCTCGCCATCGGGGCGAGCCGCTGGCGCGCCCGCTCCACCGAGCTCGCCGAGGTCGAGAAGCCGGCCATCCCGATCGTGCTCGTCCTGAGCGGCGTGAAGCCCGGCCTCGAGCCGGAGTTCATCCAGTTCCTCCGCTCGCTGCCCCCCACCGACGCCGCCGCGGCGGTCGAGAAGCTCGCTTCGCAGGCCGAGGAGCGCATCCTCGCCGCCGCCGACGCGGGCGCCGCCTTCCTCCAGGGGAAGCCGCCGCCGGGGTGACGCCCCCTCGAGCAGGGCGCCCCGCCTGCCCCCTGCCCCGTCGCTGAACGCCCGCGCGCCGTCGCGGAGGACAGCGGCGCGGCGGCGCCGGTGCACCGAGCGCTCGATCCGCACGCCGTTTCATGGAATGGAGGCCGTCCCGACATGAGACATCCTCTGCAGGCCCGCAGGCCCCCCGGGCGATGGGCGCTCCTCTCGCTGCTCGCCGCCACCTGGTGGCTCGCCGCGCCCCCTGCAGCGGCGCAGGACCCGGCCGCCGGGCAGCCCGGCGCGCCGCCGGAGCCCCCGCCCGCCGCGCAGGCCGCCCCGCAGGCCGCCGCCCCGCAGGCCGACAGCGCAACGCAGGCCGACAGCCCGGCGCCGACCGCCAGCCCCCCGCCGGCCGACGGCGCGCCGCCGCTGCACGCCGACGGGGCGCCAGCGGCGGACGGAGCCGGCGCAGGCCCCCCACCCTCCAGCGCGGGCGGCGCAGGCCAGCGCGTCGAGCGCAGCCCGGCGCGGCGCGACAGGCCGGGGGCGACGAGCAGCCTCTCCGCCCCCTCGAAGAAGCGCCGCGGCGACATCAACCCGTGCATGACGCCCGATCCGGGCTGGGGCGTCTACGACCGGTGGTCCCGCGCGCCCTCGATCGGGCAGATGATCATGCCGCACCGGGGCGGGGTCACGAAGCGCGGCGGCTTCGACGTCCTCATCCACTTCCACGGCCATGAGGCGCTCCGCAAGGAGTTCGTGAAGACGGCCGACGGCGCCGTCCTCGTCGGCATCGATCTGGGGATCGGCTCGGGCGCGTACTCGAGCACGTTCTCGGCGCCCTACGTCTTCGAGCACCTGCTCGACAGCATCGAGCGCGCGGTGGCGAAGAAGACCGGCAAGAAGAAGGTCTACATCCGGAAGCTCGGCCTCTCGGCGTGGAGCGCGGGCTACGGCGCCATCGAGCAGATCCTGCGCCAGAAGGCCGGCAAGCGGGTCGACGCGCTCGTGCTGCTCGACTCGCTGCACGCGGGGTACGCCGACGAGCAGCAGCGCAAGCTCAAGGTCGCGCAGCTCGAGCCGTTCATCGCGTTCGCCCGGCGCGCCGCGGCGGGCGAGGCGTTCATGTTCATGAGCCACTCCTCCATCCTGCCGCCCGGCTACGCGTCGACCGAGGAGACGGCGAGCTTCGTCGTGCAGCAGCTGCGGGGCAAGCCGAGGGGCTCCTCCCGCCGCGACGTGCTCGGCCTCGACATGACCCGGCGCTACGACCGCGGCGACTTCCACCTCCGCGGGTACACCGGCGACGACAAGCCCGACCACTGCGCCCACCTCGGCCTGATGGCGGACGTCATGCGGGTCCACCTCAAGCCGCGGTGGAAGACGCCGCGAGGCCGGCGCTAGATGGGCGGCATCGGCGTCATCATCAACCCCCGCTCGCGCCAGAACCAGGGCGATCCCCGCGCGGCCGTCCGGCTCGCGCGCACGCTCGGCGACCACGGCGTGGTCCGCACCGCGCGCACCCGCGAGGACCTCGCCCGGATCGCGGAGGACTTCAGGAAGCTCTCCATCGACGTGCTCGGCATCTCGGGGGGCGACGGCACGAACCACGTCACCATCACCGGCTTCCTCGACGTCTACGAGGACGAGCCGCTGCCGCCGATCGCCTTCCTGCGCGGCGGGACGATGAACACCGTGGCCAACGCCGTCGGCGTCCCCCGCGGGCGCCCCGACGGCCTGCTCGCCGGGCTCATCGCCCGCTACACCGACCGCGGCCGGGACCCGTTGCGCTGGATCGAGCGCCACGTGATGCACATCGGCGCCCACTACGGCTTCATCTTCGGCACCGGCTGCGTCCACGGGTTCATCGCCGAGTACAACCGCAGCGAGGAGCGGAGCGCGCTCTGGGCCGCGAAGGTCCTCGCCCGCGCGAGCGCCGCCGTGCTCCTCAAGACCGACACCCAGGTCGCCGCGCGCTGGGAGGGCCGCGTCCACTTCGAGGACGGCACGGCCTTCCCGGACCGCGATTACCTCGCCGTCGCCGCCGGCACCGTCGACCAGATCGGCCTCGGGTTCCGCCCGTTCCACCGCTACGACGAGCGCCCCGAGAGCTTCCACATGCTGGGCATCCACACCTCCGCGCTCGGCTTCGTCAGGAAGCTGCGCGACATCTGGCGAGCGCAGCCGATGGGCGAGGCGCACACGTTCGAGAAGATCGCCCGGCGCGCGGTGCTCGAGGCCCGCTCCGGTGTGGTCCGCTATGTGTGCGACGGCGACGTGCACGAGCACGTGGGCCCGCTCACGGTGCGCATCGGCCCGCGGGTAAAGATCCTCGTGGAGCATAAATCCGGCCATCGCCCTGTCTCAGCTCGTCGCACGTTGCACGACGTGTGGGCTACCGGCGGGGGGGCGCGCGCCGGCGCTGACCGCGCTCCCCTGCGCTGACCGCGCGCTGCTCTGCGCGCGCGGTCAGCGCGAGACCATGGCTGTGGGAGGCCAGCAAAGTTAGAATACCCTCGCTCCATGTCGCCGCGCTCAACCTCCGCGCCCGCACCATCGACGGGCTCGACGCTGCGGGCTGAGGGCGCGAGCCGCTCCTCCCCTTCCTCTGCGGCCTTCCCGCGCGGCAGCGCTCCCGACTCGGACGACCCGGAGTCGCTCGATCTGGCGCTCCTGTCGTCGCTCCGGCAAGCCAGCGCGCCGCCGCCCGGCCCGGGGCGGTCGACGCGGCGCACCTACCGCGAGGGCGACGTGATCGGCGGCAAGTACCGGCTGCGCTACGTCCTCGGCGAGGGCGGCATGGGGATGGTGTGGCTGGCCCACAACGACGTGCTGAACATCGACGTCGCGCTCAAGTTCATCCGGCGCGAGGTCACCTCGACCGAGGCGACGCTCCGCCTCCAGCAGGAGGCGCGCGCCGCGGCGCGGATCGATCACCCCTCGATCGTCCGGGTGCTCGACTTCGGGGAGTCCGATCACCTCGATCCGTACATCGTGATGGAGGTCCTCCGCGGCGAGCAGCTGGTCGAGGCGATCGAGCGCAGGAAGCGCTTCTCGCCCGCGGTCGCGCTCCGCATCCTGCTGCCGATCGCGAGCGCCCTCGCCGCGGCGCACGACCGCAGGATCGTCCACCGCGATCTCAAGCCAGAGAACATCTTCCTCGTGAAGAACGATCGCGGGGACGTCACCCCCAAGATCGTCGACTTCGGCATCGCCAAGGTGTGGAGCGAGACCGCGGGCGGCGACGTGACCAAGGCGGGCACGGTGCTCGGCAGCCCCGACTACATGTCGCCCGAGCAGGCGCGCGGCATCACCGACGTCGACGGGCAGACCGACATCTGGGCCTTCTCCGTGGTGCTCTACGAGACGATCACGGGCCAGAGGCCGTTCCTCGGCGGCACCTACCACGAGCTCGTGGCGGCGATCCTCGTCAAGGATCCGGCGCCGATCACCGAGCTCGGGGTCGGCGACGCGACGCTGTGGGGCATCATCGAGCGCGGGCTCGCGAAGGAGCGCCGGGAGCGATGGCCGACCATGCGCGACATGGGCGTGGCGCTCGCGCGGTGGGCGACCGAGCACGGGGTCGAGGAGGACGTGGCCGGGACGTCGATCGCCGTCCACTGGCTGAGCGACGGCGGCCAGCGGCGCCTGTCCGAGCGGCCGCCCGCGCGCGCGTCGACGCGCGGCGCGGACGTGGAGACGGCCGTGCGCGAGGAGAGCGCGCGCGCGGGTGGCGGCCGGCGGCGCG
>JAICEP010000302.1 GCA_025924095.1 Sorangium sp. | reverse complement strand
TCCGCAGCGCTCTCGGGTGGCGAGCGGTCGCCCGAGCTGTACCCGCTCGCTCTTCAGTGCATGGCTTCCCTAGTCGGCCCGGACTGGAAGCGCATTTCGTACGAATTCGCGTCCCACGCGCGCGCCCTCAATCATGACGTCCACCCTGATACAGGCAGAGATGAAGCTTCCCAATGAACCTACAGACGTGCCCGTTTGGGTAATAGTACCAGCAGCAGTTAACTCCGGCGGCTGATCTGCACTGCCCTAGCATTCCAGTACCTACATTGCGCATGTATGGATGGCGGCGTCCTGCCGCGCAAGTTATTCCTTCTTCGGCGCACCGCTCCATGCATTCTGCGCCGCGTTCGCTTTTCTTGCATCGGATGATCTTGAGCGCGCTTCTTGCTTCTGCTGTTTCGGAGTCGCTCTCCGGTTCGTCATCGCCAGGTGTTACATAGTCAGTTTCTGGTTCGCTGCCTTGTGTGGCGTCCTCCGTCTCGGACGCTGGTTCTGTCGTCTGTGTGACGCATGAGACAACACACAGTGCGACTCCAGACAGAGAGTGTACGGCGAGAATCGTTTGGATGGTTCGCATGGTCATCGGGACGCAAACCGCGGACCTCGGCCGTTGAGCGTGAATGTGCCAGATGATTGGATCCTCTGACACACACACGGAAGCAGGAGGACGAGGAGAAGCTGCAGGAGCTCGGTCGGGGACCTTCAAATGCAGCCTTCCAGGCGAGCCGTCCAGCTGCCCGAGGGGGGACCCTCACGCGACCGACGTGCTAGCCCTCGATCAAGCGCTTGGCGACCCTCGAAATGGGCCGAACCGCCGTCTCGAATCGCCGAGCGGATCCGTCCTGCCGGAGAGCCGGGATTCGGTGACCGTCGCTGCGGCTGGTCAAGGATCCCTCGTCTCGTGGTTCGAGGTTGTGGGTTTGCGATCGGGCTGCCCGTGCCTCAGTGCGTCGGGCAGCCCCGGCCGTCAGAGCGCATCAAGGAAGCGGGAGAAGATGGGCAGCTCGGGACGCCAGGCGAGGAGCCGATGGACGAGAGTTCGACCGGTATGGAGGATTTGCGCCGGAACGAGAATGAAACGAATAAATAAGCTTTCGTCACGCCTTCTTCAGGAGCAGGCGAATCGCGCCTCGCCGTGAGCCGCCGCCCCCGAACGGGCGCAGCGGCCGCTCGCCGGCCCCGCCTACTTGGCGAAGGTGGACCCATTCCAGACGTACCGCACCGGCTGGGCTCCCCCCCACGGCAGGAGCAGCGGCTCGAAGCCGCCGACAGGGCCCTTGTCCTGGTTGAACGGATACGTCTGCTCCGTCCACTCGATGGCTCGCCCGGGGGCGAGCTCGATCCCCACCTTGTCGTCCACGCGCACGAACCTGAGCTCGCCGGCGATCTTCTTGTCGTCCATGCTGCGCGCGACCTCGGCCGCGAAGATCCGCTGGATGCCCTCACCCTCGATCCGGAAGATGAGCACCACGTCGCGATCCACCGTCCCGCCGCCCGCGTCCTTGGGCGCCGCCGCGCGGACGGTGCCGTGGACGATGATGTCCGCCTTGCCGTCGCCGGTGAGATCACGCGCGCTCACCGAGCGGATGTCGCCCGGGGAAGCGAACTGCGCGAGCGTCATGAACGCGTACCCCGCGCCGCCCCGGAAGCCCTTCCCGAACACAACGAGATCGCGGTCGTGCAGGAGCACCCGCTCGGGCTCGCGACCCGCGGCCACGTCGGCGGCCAGATCGAACCGCGGCTTGCTCGACGAGGCGCCGCGGTCGCGCCGGTAGAGCGCGTACACCTTGTCGAGCATCTCCGCCGGCGACAGCGCGGGCGGCTTCGCCGCACCCCGCGCCTCGTCGGCCTTCGCCGCGGGGCGCGCCGCCGCGGCCGGCGCCTGCCGCTGCTCGCTCGCCTTCGTGAACACCCCCCCGGTCAGCTTGTAGAGCTGCGACTTGATCGATCCCCACGGCAAGAGCAGCGGGTCGTACGTCGTCTCCACCCCCTCGGCGTAGTTGCTCGCGTCGTACCGGGTCGCCTTGCCCGGCTCGACGCGGATCGCCATCCTCGCGCCGTCGGGCACGAACTCGACTTCGTTCACGACCGAGCCCTTCTCCGTCGAGATCGCGACCTCGTGCTGGAAGATCGGCTTCGGCGTGTCGCCGGCGCCGAACTGCACGACGTGCATCACCTCGCGGTACTTGGCGCCGCTGCCGGTGCGCTTCCTCAGGATGAGCTCGGCCTGGCCGTCGCCCGTCAGGTCGCGCGCCGTGAGCGACGGCAGCATCCCGTCGCTGGCGTCGACCCCGAGGTCCTCGAAGTAGTACTGCGCCCCCTTCCGGAACCCGGGGCCAAGGACGACAAGGAAGCGCTCGTGCACGATCACCCGCTCCCGCATCGCGTCGCCGGCGACGTCGACGACGAGGTCGTACTTCGGGGCGCCGCGGATGCCCTTGCTCCTCAGCAGGCCGTCGGTGAGCGCGAGCTCCGGCTCGGTCGCGAGCGGCGACAGCGACCCGTACGCCTCGGAGGCAGCGCTGCCGACGATCGCCTCGACCCCCCCGGCGCCGTCGGCGTCGTGGACGAAGAGCCCCGCCCGCAGCCCGACCCGGGTCGTCGCCGCCTCGGGGAACGCCGACCAGGGGACGCTCGCCTCCAGCGTGTACCCGCCGCTCCGCGGCGCCTCGATCACCTTCGCCCCCGCCACCGCCTTGCCGCCCGGGAGCTTCACGCTGCCCCCGGTCTTGCCCGGCTGGCCCGGGTAGAGCGCGACCTCGCGGACCTTCCCGCCCGGGAAGCCAAGGACGAGCTTCACGTGATCCGCGCCGCCGCGCAGCGCGTCATCGGTCACGTCGGCCGCCACGTAGATCCGCGCGTCGTCGTAGGCGATGGCCGCATGCGCGCCGAGATCGGCCTTGCTCGGCTTGCCCTTCACCTTGATGCCGAGGGAGGTGAGCGCCACCGGCCACTCCTTCGGGATCCCGTCGAACTTGAGCCATTTCGACTCGACGAGCGGCGCCGCGAGCGGCGCGCCGGCGGCGAGGGCGGGGGGCGCGGCGGCCGCCAGCACGGCCAGCGCGGCCGGCGCGAGCGCGGCGAGGCGGAAACCGAGGGCCGGAGCCCCCGGCGCACGGAGATAGGGTGTTCTACGTCTCATAAGCTCGGGTTTGGACGCCTCTCCGCGCCCGCTTGTTCTTACCACGAGCACTTTGTTTCCGGATCGCTTCGCGCGCGGGCCCGACGCCGCCACGAGCGGCCCGAGACAGCGCCCCGGAGCGGCCGAGGCGGCTACCTCGATGCGGCGGGGGAGGGCGAGGGGAGGGCGAGGAGAAGGAGAGGGGCCGGCGACGCCGGCCCAGGTCGGCCGGTCAGCGGGGGCCGGCGGAGGCGGGGAGGCGGGCAGGGCCGGCGTCGGCAGGGCGGATCCGGCGGTACACGAGCTTCGCGATCTCGACGGCCGGCACGATGAGCGCCGAGAGGAGGAGCAGGAGCATCCACTCGTTCGACGACATCTCGTACGTGCGGAAGACCGGGCGCAGCGCGGGCACGAGCAGCGCGACAAGGTGGATCACCGCGCTGGCCGTCACCGCCAGGAGGAGCGGCAGGCTGACGAGCGGCTTCGACTTGAAGAGCGAGATCACCGGGCTCCGGCAGCTCCAGGCGTGGAAGAGCGGCGACAGCGCGAGCAGCGAGAAGGCCACGGCGCGCGTGCGGAGCAGCCCGTCCTCGGTCTGATCCGACGTCGCGTAGAGCGCCACGGCCGCGAGCCCCATGAACGCGCCGACGTACAGGATCCCCAGGTAGTCGCGCTTGATGAGCAGGCCCTCGTCGCGCGGCCGCGGCGCCTCGCTCATGAGCTGCGGATCCGGCGGATCGATGCCGAGCGCGAGCGCCGGCAAGCCGTTCGTCACGAGGTTGATCCAGAGGATCATGAGCGGCGTCAGCGGAGGCCACTTGCCGAAGAACGAGACGACGAACACCGCCACGAGGAGGCCCATGTTCGACGAGAGGAGAAAGAAGATGAACTTCTGGATGTTGCGGTAGATGGCGCGCCCCTCGCGCACCGCCTCGACGATGGTCGCGAAGTTGTCGTCCGCCAGCACGAGATCCGCCGCCTGCCGCGCCACGTCGGTGCCGCCGAGCCCCATCGCCACGCCGATGTGCGCCTCGCGGAGCGCGGGCGCGTCGTTCACGCCGTCGCCCGTCATCGCCACGATGTGGCCGTGCGCCTTGAACGCCCGCACGAGCCGGAGCTTCTGCTCCGCCGTCGTCCGGGCGAAGACGCGCACTTGCATGATCCGCCGCGCGAGCTCCTCGTCGCTCATCGCCGCGAGCTCCGCGCCGCTGAGCGCCTCGTCGCCCTCGTCCCAGAGCCCGATCTCCTGGGCGATCGCCGTCGCGGTGAGCCGGTGGTCGCCGGTGATCATGACGGCGCGGATGCCGGCGCGACGGCACTCGGCCACCGCCTCCTTCACCCCCTGCCGCGGCGGGTCCATCATCCCGACCAGGCCGAGGAACGTGAGCTCGCGCTCGACGTCGGCCTCGTCGCGGCTGACCCGCACGCGGCGGCAGATCGCGAGCACGCGCAGCGCGGACGCGCTCATGCGATCCCCCTCGGCGGTGATCGCGCTCCGGTCGTCCTCGGTCAGCGCCCGCACGCCCTTGTCGTCGGCGAACTTCACGCAGAGCGGCAGGAGCACGTCGACGCTCCCCTTCACGTGCGCGATCTCGCGGCCGCGCTCGTCCCGCGTGATCACCGTCATCCGCTTGCGATCGCTGTCGAAGGGCAGCTCGTGCACGAACGCGTGCGACGGCGCCACCGACTCGCGCGAGTGGCCGCCCTTCGCGGCCAGCGTGAGCAGCGCCCCCTCGGTCGGGTCGCCGACGATGTTCCAGCGGCCCGTCGCCTGGTCCTCGTTGAGCGACGCGTTGTTGCAGAGCGCGACCGTCGCGAACAGGTAGCCGAGGGGCGCCGAGGGGTCGACGACCTCCGCGCCGCCCTCGTCGCGCAGCGCGCCGACCGGGTTGTACCCCTCGCCGGCCACCGTGAAGCGGTGGCCGCCGGCGTACACGTTGCGGACGGTCATCTCGTTCTGGGTGAGCGTGCCCGTCTTGTCCGAGGCGATGATCGTCGCGGCGCCGAGCGTCTCGACCGCGGGCAGCTTGCGCACGATCGCCCCGCGCTTTGCCATGCGCTGCATCCCGAGCGCGAGCGTGATCGTCGTGATCGCGGGCAGCCCCTCGGGGATGGCGGCCACGGCGAGGCTCACGCCCTCGAGCAGGAGCTCGTGCCACGGCCGGCCGCCCCGGATGAACCCCCAGCCGAGGAGCACCGCGGACAGGGCCAGGCACACCCGCAGGATCATCGAGCCGAAGCGATCGAGGCGCTCCTCGAGGGGCGTCTTCTGCTCGCCGACCGAGCGGATCATCTCGCCGATGCGGCCGAGCTCGGTGTGCACGCCGGTCGCGGTCACCACCGCGCGGCCCTTGCCGCGCACGATGCTCGTGCCCGTGAAGATCATCGTGACCCGGTCGCCGAGCGGCGCGTCGTGCGCGACCGGGGCGAGCGCGTCCTTGACCGCGGCCGCGCTCTCGCCCGTCAGCGCCGCCTCCTCGGTCGCGAGGCTGATCGTCTGCACGAGCCGCGCGTCGGCCGGGACCGAGTCGCCCGCCTCGAGCTCGAGGATGTCGCCGGGCGCGACGTCCTCGGCCGCGATGACGACGGTCTTGCCGCCGCGGCGCACGCGCGCGTTCGGGGCGCTGAGCTTCTGGAGGGCCTCCAGGGCCGCCTCCGCGCGCCGCTCCTGGTAGTAACCGAGGAACGCGTTCAGGATCACGATGAGCAGGATGGCGATCGCGTCGCCGAACCTGTGGAGGAAGCTCTCGCTCTTGTCGGCCGTGAAGCCGACGACGACGGCGATCGTCGCCGCGGCGAGGAGCGTGAGGACGAGCGGGTTCGCGAACTGCTCGAGGAGCCGGAGGAGCGCGCTCTTCTTCTTCGTCTCCGGCAGGCGGTTCTTCCCGTGCTCCGCGAGGCGCTTCTGCGCCTCGGCCTCGGAGAGCCCGCCGGACGAGCTCACGCCGACGCGTTCGAGGAAGGCGCCGACCTCTTCGGCGTGCACGGGAATGAGAGCGGAGGGGGCGGCGTTCGACTCGGTCCGGCGGAGCGCCGTGGCAGCTTGGCTCATGGGCGGGCGTGCTCTAGCGCTTCATCCTGGCTTGTTCACGTTGTTCTTCGGCCTCGAGCTCCGCGATGGCCGCCGCGAGCTCGTCCTGCTCGGCCTGCTGGGGGCCGGCCGGCGCGCCGCCCGTCCCGGCCACGCGCACCTGCGGCGGCGTCGCGGCGGGCGGCGGCTCGGGCGGGAGCACGCCCATCTTCCGCTTGAGCGCGAGCAGCTCGTCGTCCGCGCCCGCGGTCGCCTCGAGCTGCCCGAACTTGTGCGCCAGCGTGTCGCCCGTGTACTGCTCGGCGATCTCCCCGGCGGCCTCCGCCTCGGCCTCGATCTGGTCGATCTTGTTCGACATCCGGTCGAACGTCTCGAAGGCGGAGGCGTTGTTGAGACCGCTCATGGTCTCCTGGATCGCCTTCTGCGCCTCGGCCCGCTTCTTCCGGGCGATGAGCACGTTCTTCTTGCGCTTCGCCTCCTCGATCTTGCCGTTGAGGAGGCGCAGCGCCGTCTTCAGCTGGTCGACCGCCTGCTTCTGCTTCTGCCACTGGTCCTTGTAGGTCGTGGCGAGCTGGTCGTGCTCCTTCTTGCGGTTCAGCGCCTCCTTGGCCAGCGCGTCGTCGCCCGCCTTGATCGCGAGCATCGCCCTGCGCTCCCACTCCGCGGCGTGGGCCGCCTCCTGCTCGGCCTGCTTCGCCAGCCGCTTCTCGTCGGCGATCGAGACGGCGACCTGCTTCTTCGCCTCGATCAGCTGGTTTGCCATGTCGATGACGACCTGGTTCAGCATCTTCTCGGGGTCCTCCGAGCGGCTGATGAGGTCGTTCAGGTTCGACTTGATGAGGGTCGCAAGGCGCGCGAAAATTCCCATAGATCAGCTCCAACTCACGGGTAGCGCAGGGTCGAACGTCGCGGCAGGTCAGCTCAGCGCGAGATCGTGCAGCACGGGGACATGGCGGGCGAGCGCGAGATCGATGTCGCTGAGGATCGCCTCGAGCTCGTTCATGTCGAGGTTCTCGAGCTCCAGCGCCGCCGACAGGACGATGGTGCCCGCTTCGATCCCGTACGAGGCGTGCATCAGATCCGTCGCGTTGTACTCGAGCAGGCGGCGGAAGAGCCTGGTCTGGTGGGCGTCGTCGGGGGGGACGGAGCCGATCGCGACGCGGACCGCGACGATCGGCGGATCGATGCGGATCGCGATCGGCGGCGCGTCAGGGCCCCCCGAGACGAGGTAGGTACCGGCGTCGTTCTCGAACCGGCGATCGAGCTGCAGGAGGTAGGTTTCAACGTCCTCGGCGGTGCGCGGCATGGCGCGGCGAGCCTACAGAATCATGTCGCATCGGGCTAGTGCCGCGGCCCCTCGAGTTCCTCCCGGGATTTCGAGCCGCGGCGCCGGCTGCGGCCACGCCGCCCCGCCGCCACGTCGGATCGAGGGCGCGCCGCGCCGGCCGCGGTGGTCCACCGAACCGAGGCGAGCCGTCGCTCCGCGCGCGATGAGGTGCCGCTCCGTGATCGGTTCTGCCCGCTCCGGGAATCACAGGGTTTACCTGGACACTCGCTTTTTTCTCACCTGTTCTGCGTCCGCGCTGGTACGGTCCCGATCCAGGTTACGTGGCGATCCACCCGGGCGACCTTGTTGCTGGTTACCGTGTCACCCGCTTACTCGGGCGGGGCGGCATGGGCGAAGTCTGGGCGGCGACACGGGAATCGGACATGCAGCAGGTGGCCATCAAGGTCCTGCTGGCGCGCGCCGCGATGAAGCCCGACCTCGTGCGGCGCTTCGACCGCGAGGCGAAGATCGCCTCGGCCATCAAGAGCCCGTACGTCTGCCAGCTGCTCGAGGTCGGCGAGGCGAACGACGGCGCGCACCTGCTCGTGTTCGAGCAGCTCGACGGCGAGTCGCTGGCGGATCGGCTGAAGCGCGAGCAGTACCTGCCGTTCAGCGAGGTCGGCCCGATCATCGACGACGTGCTCCAGGGGCTCGTGGCGGCGCACGCCGCCGGGGTCATTCACCGCGACCTCAAGCCCGGAAACATCTACCTGGAGCACCTCGGCCTGCCCGATCGGCGCGAGCGCGCGAAGATCCTCGACTTCGGCATCTCCAAGCTCACGCGGCGCGAGAAGGAGGAGCCGACGCTCACGGCCTTCGACGCGACGCTGGGCTCGTTCGCGTACATGGCGCCGGAGCAGGTGCGGGGCGCCGCGCGGGCCGACGAGCGGGCTGACATCTACGCGGTCGGCGCGGTGGCCTTCCGGTCCCTGTCCGGGCGGCTGCCGTTCGAGGGCGCGACGGCCGCGGTGCTCGTCGCGATGAAGCTCGACCGCCCGGCGCCGTCGCTCGCCGAGGCGACCGGCGAGAAGTGGCCGGTGGGCATCGAGCGCTTCCTCGAGCGGGCGCTCGATCGCCGGCGCGAGGGGCGCTTCAGCACCGCGGGGGAGGCGCTCGCGAGCTGGCGCGCCATCCAGCCGGTGAACATTTCGCGCGCGATGCGCCGCTCGCAGCGGAGCCGGTACCCCTCGGAGCTGCCCGATGCATTTCTGGAAGACAACCCCACGGTCGTCGACGGCCCCCCGACGATGACCGAGAACGGCGGCTTCGGCGACGTTGGCCAGAGCTCGTTGCCGCCGCCGCCGCCGTCGCCGAGCAGGATGGGGAGCGTGGTGCCGCCGGCGCCGTCGAGCAGGACGGGGAGCGTGCCGCCGGCGCCGCCGAGCAGGACGGGGAGCGTGACGCCGGCGCCGCCGAGCAGGACGGGAGTCGCGGCGCCGCCGACTCGGGCCGGAGGCGCGGTGGCGCCGGCGCCGCCGAGAAGGACGGGAGTCGCGGCCCCT
>JAICEP010000301.1 GCA_025924095.1 Sorangium sp. | reverse complement strand
CCGTACTGTCCCAGCTGACCACCCCCTTGCTGGCGCTGCAGCCCGGTGGACTGACCACCTGCCCCCTGAAACGATGTCTGGCCCGCCGCCTGGCTGCCGGGCTTGCCCTGCTGCGACCTGGCCACAGAAACATCTTGACCCGCCTGCTGACGCTGCTGTTCCGCCATGGGAACCTCCTTTCAATCAGGAACCATCCAGTATCCAGTAACCATTACAAATGTAATGCCGCCATCACCCTCGCGAAAGGGCACGATGTTCAGATCCGGGATCCGGCCACCGCCGCGCCCGGGAGCCCGGCTATCGCCACCGCAGGACGATCTCGACGAAACGGTTGAGGCTGTACGGCTTCTGCAGCACCGGGCGGCCGAGATCGGACTCGCGCAGCCCCGCCTTCCCGTACCCGGTCATGAAGACGTACGGGATGCCTCGCTCCCTCAGGATGTCGGCCACGGCATAGACCTTCTCGCCGGCGATGTTGATGTCCAGGCTCGCCCCATCCATCTCCGCCTCGCGGGCCAGGCGGAGCGCGTCCCGCATGTTCAACGCCGGGCCGATCACCACGCAGCCGAGATCGGTCAAGACATCTTCCAGCGACGAGGCGATCATGGGCTCGTCCTCGACGATGAGGATACGCAGCCCCTGCAGCTCGTTCGGGCTCTCCGGATCCGGGATCATCTTGCGATCACGCGCTCCAGGGGCAGGTACATCACGCAGCGCACGCCCTCGGGCAGGAAGTCGAGGTGCACTTCCGTGGCGAGCTGGCGCTGCAGGTCTCGTTCGATCAGGCGCGAGCCGAAGCCCCTGCGGCGCGGCGGCCGGACAGGCGGTCCGTTCGTCTCCTGCCATTCCAGGCGGAGCAGCGGCTCGTGCCCCTGTGCGCTCACGTTCCATGTGATCGCCACGCAGCCGGACGGCTGCGACAGCGCCCCGTACTTGGCCGCGTTGGTCGCCAGCTCGTGGAAGGCCATGCCGAGCGTCACCGCCGCCTCCGGCCGGAGGCGCACGTCCTCGCCGGTCACACGGACGCGCCCGGCGTCGCAGTCGGCGTGCGGCGCCAGCTCGGCGCACACGATGTCGCGGAGGCCGGCGCCCTGCCAGGAGGTCTCGTTCAGCAGGTTGTGGGTCTGGGACAGGGCCAGGAGCCGGGGCAGGAACGCGTCCGTGAACGCCCCGGGCGAGTCCGCCATGCGGAGCGTCTGCACGGCGATCGCCTGCACGATCGCCAGCGTGTTCTTCACCCGATGGTTCAGCTCGTTCAGCAGGAGCCTCTGGCGCTCCTCCGCCTGCTTGCGCTCGCTGACGTCGAGGACGAACGCCACCCCCTGGCTGTCCGATTCTTCGAATCGCGCGCCGCCGAGCAGCACCGGGACGCGGCTGCCGTCCTTCCGGAAGAACTCCTTCTCGAAAGGCTGGAACTGACCCGTCAAGCGGATCTCGTCGAGCGCCCGCTGGGTTATCGCATCAAACTCCGGTGGCGTGCTCGCTGACCACTGGATCGTCTCCGAGACCAGCTCCTGCCGGTCGTAGCCGAGCATGGACAGAAACGCGTCGTTCGCGTCGGTGATCCTGCCGTCGAGGTCCCAGAAGGCGATCCCGATGATGTTGGAGTCCACGAGGCGCCGGATCCGCGCTTCCCTCTCTCGCAGCGCCTGCTCCGCCCGCTTTCGCTCGCTGTTCTCTCGCTGGAGCTGGGTATAAAGACGAGCGTTCTCCAGCGAGATGGCGGACTGGGAGGCCAGGTGCTCCAGCATCGCGATGCTATCGGCGGTGAAGGCGCGCGGGGTCAGGTTGTTCTCCAGATAGAGCACGCCCACGAGCGTGCCCTGCTTCACCATGGCGAGGCAGAGCACCGAGCGGGGGCGCCGCTCGCGCACGTAGGCGTCGTCCGAGAACTGGTTGGGCACGGCGGCGTCGTCCAGGATCACGCTCTCGCTCGTGCGAATCACATAGTGGAGGATAGCGAGCGGGAGATCGGCCGGCGCGATGGGCGCCTGCCGGAGGGCGACCTCGACCCGGCCGCGCCGGGTGACGACCTCGGCCTCGATCTCGTGCTCGGCGCCGCGGGGGCGGATCAGCAGGCCTCGCTCGGCGCCCGCGTGCTCGACGACGATCGTCAGCAGCGTCTCGATGAGCCGGTCGAGGATCAGCTCGCCCGAGACCGCCTGCGAGGCCTTGAGCACGGTGGTGACGTCGAGCTCCGGGTGCGGCGCGTGTGGGACGTGCGAGGCGTCGAACGGAGGGGCAGGCCCCGGAGCGGCCTGTCTGCGCATCGCCTCCGGCCGGAGCGCGTGCGGAAAGTCCCTCTCGAGGCGACGCATCGGCCGCGCGGCGCCCCAGCGCCCGTAGAGCCTGTGCGCCTCGGCCATGTAGGCACACGCGACGAAGGTCCTGCCCAGATCGAGGTAATGGCGGGCGCAGAGCTCGTTGGCCAGCGCCGCGTCGTGCGGGAACTGACCCTCCAGCGCGGCCGTGATCCCGAGATCGTACAGGGCGCCCGCGCCCTCGCGCTGCTCGCTTCGGGCGAGCTCGGCCTCCAGGATCAAGGCGCGGTGACGGTGGCTCTCCGGGCCGAGGGCCGCCCAGGACCCCACCTTGCGCACGCACTCCCTGAGCCGCGCGAGGTACACCTCCCTGAGCGCGGGGGCGGCGGTCTCGGCGGCCCGGGAGAAGGCCAGACCGCCGTAGAAATAATAGCAAGGGCTCGCGTGCCACGCGGCGAGCATTCCGAGGCTGCCCGGATCGGTCGAGCCCCAGAGCCCCGCCACCTCCTCGTACGCGCCATCGAAGACGCCGGCGAGGACCTTGAAGATGTTCAGGAAGTAGAGGGACGCTCGGTTGTCGATGCGCCGGGCCTCCTCGGCGACGGCGTCGATGTCGACCCATGCGCCGCGCGTCCAGTCGCCCCCGGACGGCGCGCCGAGGTGCTCGCAGAGCTGCGCGACCGCCCCGACCATCCACGTGATCGTGTTGAACTTGTCGAGCTTGCAGAGCGGCACGTACAGCCTCGCCTCCTCGACGATGTCGTGGAGGTGCGCCCCGCGAAGCAGGCCGTTCATGCTCGCGTTGCACGCATTGTAGAAGGCCCAGATGTATTGCCCCGTCTCGATGCCGGCGTGGATGCCCTTGCGCAGGGAGGCCTTCGAGCGCTCGTACGGGTCTATCCAGTGCTGGACCCACGCCCCCCACATGTTGCACAGCATCGACTCGGTCTTCGCGTCCGGGTGGCGCTCGTTCAGGCGGATCGCCGCCCGCCCGAACTCGTAGCCCTTCTCGATGTCGAGCCCGGCGCAGAGGAGCGTCCCGAAATTCACGTAGGCGTAGGTCGAGCTCTTCGAGATGCCGTGGCTCAGCGAGCTCTGGAGCGCCTTCATCACCGTGATGCCGAAGTTGTTCGTGCCGAGCTGGTAGGTCGGCGAGAACATCTCCTGAAGGAGGTCCTGGAAGGCGGCGATCTCGGGGTCGTCCAGCGCGGGCAAATCGACGAGAGAGGCGATGGGCCGGTCGCCGATCATCGCGAGGGTCCGAGCGAGCTCGGCGGCGAGCGCGCCGTCGTCCGGATAGGGCGGCAGGTGGATGTCGTACGCGCGGAGCGCGACGAGCCCCTCGTCCATGGCGGCAGGCAGATCGTTCTTCAGGATCTCCACCTTCATCTTCAGGCGCCGCACCTCCGTCTTGTGACGGCGCCCCGCCGCCCTGTCGAAGGTGCCCGTGAGGGTCGCGAGCGCGTCGTCGTGCCGCCCGCACAGCGACTCCAGCAATCCCTTCTTCGTGTGATAGACGAACGCCAGATCGTAATCGGAGATCCACGCGTCGTCAGGCAGCATGGCCATGCCGTGCTCCAGGTACTTCAGGGCCGCGGTGAAGGCCGCCGACTCCTCGGCTCGCCCGGCGGCCTTCAGGTTGAGCCTGGCCGACTCGACGCGCTCCTCCGGGGCGTGGATCAGCTCGCCCGCGCTGTTCAGGTGATTGACGACGTCGAACAGGTCGTGCCCCGTGCCGGAGCGCAGCTTGCCGAGCAAGAGCCTCCCGATCCGGTAGTGGAACGCCGGCCTGTCGCGCTCCGGGATCAGCGCGTACGCGGCCTCCTGGATCTTGTCGTGCGCGAAGCGAAACTGCTCGTTCACGCTCACGATCAAGCCCTCGCCGAGGGCGTGGTCGAGGCTCGCGTACGTCTCCTCGGGGGCGCGCTCGCTGACGGTGTTCAGGACGTCCAGCTCGAACGTGTTGCCGATCGCCGAGGCCAGCCGGAGCACCCGCTGCGTCGCCTGCGGCAGGCGCCGGAGGGTCTCTGCCATGAGGCTCAGCACGTTGTCTGTGCACTCCAGCCGCTCGATGTGCCGCAGATCCCAGCCCCAGCCGCTCGCCGGATCGAAGACAAGCACCTTCGCGTCGTGAAGGTGCCTCATGAACTGCTTCACGAAGAACGGATTGCCTCCGGTCTTCTTCAGGACCGCGCCCGCGAGGGGGCCTCCGTCGCCGATCTGGAGGCTGTCGTTGACGAGCTCGATCAGGTGGGCGAGGGCGAGGGGCTCGAGGACGATGCTCCGCGCCCCGAGGCCGCTCCTCTCGAGCTCCTCCAGCGCGACGAGGATGGGGTGGGTAGGGCTCACCTCGTTGTCGCGGTACGCGCCGCAGAAGAAGAGCGACTCCACGCTCTCCTTCGCGAGGATGCTCGCGATCAGGCTGAGGCTGGCCGAGTCCACCCATTGCAGATCGTCGAGGAACAGGGCCAGCGGGTGGGCGTGCCGCGCGAACACGGAGACGAAGTTCTGGAAGTAGAGGATGAAGCGATTCTGGGCCTCGACCGGGCCGAGCGCGGCGACGGGCGGCTGCTCGCCGATGATGTGCTTCAAGGACGGGAGGACATCGCAGAGGACCTGCCCGTTGCTCCCCAGCGCGTCCAGGATGGCGCCGCGCCACGTCGTGATCCGCTCCTCGCTCTCGGAGAGGAGCTGCTTGATGAGCGCGTCGAACGCCTGGACGATGGCGCTGTACGGCGTGTCGCGGTTGTACTGATCGTATTTCCCGCTGATGTAATAGCCCTTCTCGCGGGCCAGCGGCTTCAGGATCTCCTGCACGAGCGACGACTTGCCGATGCCCGAATAGCCCGAGACGAGGACGATCGTGCGCTTTCCCCGGAGCACGTCGTCGAACGAATCGATGAGCGCCTGGATGTCCCCTTCGCGACCGTAGAGCTTCTGGTGGAGCCGGAAGAGGTCTCTCCTGTCGCACCGACCGGGGCTGAACGCCCCCACCTCGCCGCCGCTTCGCCACCGCGACCGGAGCTCTTCCAGATCGGCCCTCAGCCCCTCGGCGCACTGGTAGCGGTCTTCAGCGTTCTTGCTGAGGAGCTTCATCGTGATGGCGGAGAGCGCGCCGGGCACCTCCGGGTTGATCTCCGACGGCGGGACGGGCTCCACGGCGATGTGGGCGTGCATCAGCTCGAGCGGGTCCATCGCCTCGAATGGCCTCCGCCCGGTGAGCATCTCGAAGAGCACGACACCGAGCGAGTACATGTCGGTGCGGTAGTCCACGCCGCGGTTCATGCGGCCTGTCTGCTCGGGCGACGCGTAAGGGAGCACCTCCGAGAGGACGCGGTGGGAATAGATCGCCTCCTTCTCGCGCGTCACGAGGGAATCCACCCCGAAGCCGGTGAGCTTCACCTGACCGCCGTCTCCGAGCAGGATGTTCGGAGGCCTCACGTCGCCGTGGACGAGGCCGAGCCGGTGGATGTCGGCCAGGGCCTCGGCCACCGGGATCACGGTGTCGAGCGCCGCGCAGGCGTCGAGCTCGCCTGTCGCCGCCGCGGAGATCGTCGCGGACAGCGGGGCGCCCGGGAAATACTCGGTGAGGAGCATCAGGCCATCTCCGTGCTCCTCGACGGCGTGCACCTTGAGGACCCTCGCCGAGTCGATGCGCGCGATGAGGCGGTAGGCGTGCTTGAAGCGCAGGATGTCGCCGATCCGCGTGTAATCGGCGTAGAGCATCTTCATCGCCACCTCGAGCCCGTCGGCGTCGCGGCGGGCCCGGTACGTGGCGGAGCCCGCGCCCTCGCCGGTCTTCGCCGTGATGTGATGCCCTTTGATGTGCGTCGTCCTCGGCTGGATCGGAGCGTGTGTCATCGGGCTGTCCTCGCGCTCGCCGCCCCGGTCCCGCCTGGACAGCTCCGCGCCGGGAGCCTCGCGCTGCAGCCGCTACGGTCCGTCCGCATCGCGCGCGCCCAGGTGCAATGCAGCGAGCCCACTGAACGGCAGGTCGATTCCGTACGTGGGACGCGCCCCCCCATTGCGTGCGGTATGAACCGTCCGCACGCCCTGTCAACCGGACGATCGGCGCAGGCGGCGCTCCGCCTCAGCAGGCGCGGCGCGGAGCGAGGAGCCCCCGCGCCACGCCGGTCACCCCAGGTGCCGCAAGATGAGCTCCGTCACCCCCGCCGCCAGCAGCAGCAAGAGCCCGCCCACGAAGCAGAACAGCGTGAACCGGTCGTCGCGCCACCGCGGTCTCAGCGGCACGATGTCGCGCTCCGGCAGCACCACCGCCCTCATGGTCGCGTGGATCGGCAGCCCCCCGGGCCGCGGCGCGACCGCCGCGTTCGGCGGCTGCGCCAGCCCCATGTTGATGAACCGCGTCGCCCCCGCGCGGAGCCGGTCCCCCATGCCGGGCAGCGCGCTGCCGATCGCCACCGCGCGCAGCCACGGCGCGCGCTCGAACGCGTTCGCCATCGCGAGCGCCCCGAACAGCTGCCGCAGCCGCGCCATCAGCGCCCGCACCTCGGCCAGGTGCTGGAACGCCCGCATCCGCGCGTCGGGCGGGTCCTCCGAGCTCACCCGCGCCAGGCAATACGACTCCAGCCGCGCGTTCAGCCCCTCGAGCTCCTGGAGGATCCGCGGGACCGCGTTGTCCGGGCTCGTCTCGAGCGGGAGCGTGAAGCCCCACGGCTCCTCGCGCCCGCGCTCGTGCGTCCACTGGAACACCTCGGCGAAGCCCCAGAGCGTGTCGTAGCGCGACAGCACAACGTAGGCGGGCACGTCGGCGCGCAGCGCGCGGCCGACCTCGATGAGGTACGCGCGCATGCGGTTCGCGTACGCCTCGATCCCCGGCTCGTCGAGCTCGATGAACTCCGCGATGCTCAGGACGAGGAGGATGCCGTCGATCGGCTCGCGCTTCCGCGAGCGGAGCAGCTCGTCGCAGAGCTGCGCGAGCTCGGCCGGCTCCCGCCGCGGGCCGAGCACCGACGCCTCGGGCTCGATGAAGAGCGCCTCCTTCGCGAGCCAGTACGAGCACCGCGCTCCGGGCACGCCGATCGGGAGCGGGGCGCCGCTCGGGGGCCAGGTGAGGTTCATCGAGCGGATCACCGTGGAGCGGCCCGAGCCGGGCTCGCCCAGCACGAGGTAGCAGGGGACCGCGTAGATCCCCTGCTCGCTGTCCGGGTTCGCCTGCTGGACCAGCGCGTGGAAGCTCGCCAGCTCGTAGACGAAGGAGCCGCTCATCCGACCCTCTGGGCGATCGTCCACGCGATCGCGGCCGCGCCGGCGACGGCGACGAGCGCCGCCACGGTCCGCCCGACCAGCGCGGACTGCCAGAGCGGCAGCTTGGGGAGGTGCTGGACCGCCACGCCCTCGACGCTCACCGGCCGGAGCACCCCGCCGCTCCAGTCCCGGTCCGGATCCACGCCGAGGCTCAGCGAGAGGTCGCGGCGGATCCGCAGCAGGTCATCGGGGTTCTGCCCCGGCAGCCCGTAGCGGCCGCGGAAGCCGAGCCCGAGCACGCAGGCGTAGGTCGCCATCACCACGAGCGGGCCCTTGCGGACGCGCTCCAGCCGCTCGAAGAGCTCGACCCCCGCGTTGTTCGTCATCCACCGCGCCGCCTGGAGCGGGCGCTGGGCCCAGACCGGCCGCAGGTCCGGCAGCGACATCCCGAGCTCGTCCGCGAACGCCGCGAGCGCGAACATGCCGTCGTCGACCGAGGCGATCGGCATCTCCCGCGCGAGCTTGGACCCCTTGAGCTCCTCGAGCAGCAGGTTCGCCTGCCGCAGCACGTGATCGGCCGGCGGCCGCCGCGGGGATTGGCGGAGCATGCAGAGCCAGAGGAGCATCTCCTCACCGAAGACGCCGATGGAGGTTTCCACGCGGCCGCGAGCTTACGCCAGGCGCGCACCGACCGTCGACCCGGGCGCGCGTGCGCACCTGCGCTCGCGCCCGGCCTGCGCTCGCGCCCGGCCTGCGCTCGCGCCCGGCCTGCGCTCGCGCCCGGCCTGCGCTCGCGCCCGGCCTGCGCTCGCGCCCCGATCGACGGGGCGAGGGCCCCGCTCAGTCGCGTGTCGGCCCCGCGTCGACGGCGAGGCGCGCCCCGCGGCCCGGCGGCGCCGTGCGCCGCGGGTGCACCGGAGCGTCGACAACCGGGGGGGCGCGCGCCTATGCTCCCGCCGCTTCTCGAGCCCCCCTCGAGAGCTGCCGGGGTCGCGAGGAAGCGGTCCCTTGAGGAGAGGTCATGTCGGAGATCCAGAGCGTCATCGCGCGCGAAGTCATCGATTCGCGCGGCAACCCCACCGTCGAGGCCGAGGTCACCACGCTGAGCGGCACGGGCCGCGCGGCCGTGCCGAGCGGCGCGTCGACCGGCGAGCACGAGGCGGTGGAGCTCCGGGACGGCGACCCGAACCGGTATGGGGGAAAGGGCGTCACCGAGGCGGTGCGCAATGTGAACGAGGTGCTGGGCCCGCGGCTCGAGGGGATGGCGGCGACCGACCAGATCGCCGTGGACGCCGAGATGATGGACGCCGACGGGACGCCCAACAAGGGCAAGCTGGGCGCCAACGCGCTGCTCAGCGTCTCGCTGGCAGTGGCGCGGGCCGCGGCCCAGGATTGCGGCCTGCCGCTCTACCGCTACCTCGGCGGCGTCGCAGCCCGCGTGCTGCCGGTGCCGATGATGAACGTCCTGAACGGCGGCATGCACGCCGACAACAACGTCGACTTCCAGGAATTCATGATCAT
>JAICEP010000300.1 GCA_025924095.1 Sorangium sp. | reverse complement strand
CTGGCTCGGGCTCGGCGTCACCTCGGCCGACGGCGCCGCCGGAGCGACGGAGGCCGACGCCGCGGGCATGCCGTCCGCGACCCCCGGCGCGCGCTGCGTGGCGAGCAGCACCGCGCCGAGCGCGAGCGCCGCGCCCACGCCCAGGACGAGCACGCCGCGCCGCCCCCTGGGAGCGGCCGGCGCATCCCAGGTGCGCGCGGTGATCACCCGCTCCGAGGCGACGCCCTCCGGGCGCGCGGCCGGCTCGTCAGCGACCGCGGCGCCGGCCCCGGCGACGCGGGTGATGCGCTCCACCGAGAGCCGAGACCCCTCCGGCGCGTGCGGCCCGAGCGCCTGCGCGAGCTCGGCGATGCTCTGAAAGCGCCGCGCCGGATCCTTCTCCAGGCAGCGGAGCACCACCGCCGCGAGGCCCTCCGGCGCCTCCGGGCAGCCGTCGCGGAGCCTCACCGGAGCCCCGGCGGCGATCTTCGCGCCCATGGCCATGAAGCTCTCCGCCTCGAACGGCGGACGGCCGGTGAGGAGCTCCTGCAGCACGACGCCGAGCGACCAGATGTCCGCGCGGGCGTCGACGCGCTTCGTGCTCTCGAGCTGCTCGGGCGACATGTAGAGCGGAGAGCCCATGACCGCGTCCGGCGCCGTGATGCTCGCGTCGACAGGGAGCGTCTCGGAGCGCGCAGCGTCGCTCGCGCGCGACATCTTCGAGATGCCGAAATCGAGCACCTTGACGAGCGGCGAGCCGTCCCTCCGGGTGGTGAGGAACAGGTTCGAGGGCTTCAGATCCCGGTGGACGATGCCGAGCGCGTGCGCCTCGGCGATCGCCTCCCCCGCCTGGAGCACATAGTCCACGGCCACCCCGACCGGCAGCCGCTTTCTGTCGTGCAGGACCTGCCCGAGGTCCTTGCCGCTCAGGAACTCCATCACGATGAACGGCGTGTCGTCGTCGAGCGTGCCGACGTCCATCACCCGCGTGGCGTGCTCGCTCTCGAGCCGCGACGTCGCCCGCGCCTCGCGGAGGAAGCGCGCCACGTCCCCGCCGCTCTTCCTGCCGCGCAGGAGCTTCAGCGCCACGTTCCGGTCGAGCGGCTCGTGCCACGCGAGCAGCACGACGCCCATCCCGCCGCTGCCCAGCGTCCGGATCACCCGGTACTTGCCGGCGATCAGCGTCCCCGGCGCCGTGGGCTGCGCCGGATCGCCGGCCGCCGCGGCCGGGGCGGCGTCGAGGCCCTCGTCGGCGAGGAGGGCGGCGAGCTCGCGCGCGACCTCGGCGGCGCTCGCCGGGCGGCCGCCGGGGTCCTTGGAGAGCATCCGCGCGATGAGCGCCTCGAACGCCGGCGGGGCGAGCGGACAGAGCTCCCGCACCGCGGGAGGCCGCTCGACGAGGACCTTCACGAGCACCGCCTCGGTGTCCGCGCCCGTGAACGGCGCCCGGCCGGTCAGGCACTCGAAGAGCACCGCGCCCAGCGCGAACAGGTCGGTGCGCGCGTCGGGGGTCGCCGCGCCGCGCACCTGCTCGGGCGCCATGTAGCTCGGCGTGCCGACGAGCGTCCCGGGGCCCGTGACCGCCGGCGCGCTGTCCTTCCCGCGCGCGAGCCCGAAATCGAGGAGCTTGACCCGATCGGCGGCGCCGTCCTGCAGGAAGACGTTGCTCGGCTTGATGTCCCGGTGGACGAGCCCCTTCTCGTGCGCGGCGGCGAGGGCGTCCGCGACGCCGTGCCCGACGCGCGCCGCGTCGCGGACGCCGAGCGGGCCCTCGACGAGCCGCTCCGCGAGCGTCACGCCGACGAGCCGCTCCATCGCGAGGTACCGCTCGCCCAGCGCGGTGCTGCCGTGGGCGACGTAGCCGACGATCCCCGGGTGGGAGAGCGCGGCGAGCGCCTCGGCCTCCCTGTCGAAGCGCGCGCTCGTCGCCTCGTCGACGTCGCGCAGGAGCTTGAGCGCCACGCTGCGGTGCCCCTCGCGGTCCCACGCCTCGAAGACGACGCCCATGCCGCCCTCGCCGAGCAGCGTGTCGAGCTCGAACCTGCCCGCGACGACCTCGGGCTCGGCCGCGAGCGAGACGAGGCGCCCGACGCGCGCGTCGTCGAGGAAGGTCATCGGACGCCCCCGAGCAAGGCGCGGGACTCCGCCTCGAACTCGGCCTCGGAGCCGGTGATCTCCCGCAGCTTCTCGAGGAGCAGACCGCGGAACTCGCGCCGCGCGAAGGCGAGGTAGTTGGTCACGTCGGTGACCTTGATCCCGAGCTCCGCGGCGAGCTCAGCATAGGTGGGGCGGTCCTCCGCGCCGTCGTCGAGCACGTAGCGCTCGAAGACGCGGAAGGTGAGCTGCTTGCCGCCCCGCTCGCAGCGCTCGCGGAGGGCATCGACCGCCGTCCCGACCAGGTGCCGCGTCCACTCCCGGTCGAAGTACGTGTCGAGCGAGTCGGGCGCTGGCACGGCGAGCACATCAATCTCCCGCTCGGCAGAGGGGAAGTCGAGGCTGAGCGTCACGGCATGTCCGCCGCGCTTCTGTCGCCCGCTGCTCTCGGCCTCCTTCATGACGAAGCGGTCCAGGCACATCTTCAGATAGGTGCGGAACAGGGCCAGCGAGGGGTCGTACGCGGCGAACGTGCGCTGCTCGATCGCTCGAGCGAAGAAGCCCTGCGTCAGATCGGCCGCGCGCTCGCCTTCGAGGCGCCAGCGGACGCGGAGGTGCTTGTACACCGGCTTCCAGTAGGCGCGCACGAGGATCTCGAACGAGCGCGCCCGCTCCGCCGGGTCGTCGCTGCCGACCGCGACGACGGCCGACCTGTGGGTCGTCGGAAACCTGCCTCGCGGGGCCCCGCGCGAGAAATCGTCGTCCATGTCTAAAGGAACGTGGGGGGCGCGCGGAATAGGATCATCGACGAGGCGAAGCTACCACAGGCCGCCCCCGGGCGGGAGCTCCGGCGGGCCGCCGGCGCAGGACGCATCACGGGCCTGCCGGCGCTCCGAGCACTGGCGCTGCGCTCCGCGCTCTGGCGCTGCGGGCGCTCGTCGTGGCCACGCCGTGGCGCGGCCTCGGGGGCGCTCGACGCTGGATCCAACCTTCCGTGAAGAAGAGGAGAACAGAACATGAAAAAGGCATCTCTCTTGGCCCTCGCCCTGCTGCTCACCGCGTGTGAAGAAGAAGGAAGGATGGCATTCGGGATCGACGTCCAGGCGTACGATCCCGAGTTTTCGGCATCTCACTGCTCTTTTGCAGGGGAGACCGAGACCATCGGCAGTCTCACGGTCTTCGACGACGCACAGCAGCCGCCGCGGCCCCATTACAAGTTCGAGACCGAGTCGGACTCCGACGAGCAGGTCTACCATGTGCGGGTGTCCGAGGTGACCGCGGTCGACGAGGAGGCGAGGTGGCCCGTCCTCGCGGAGCGGACCTACGACAGCGCGTTCGGGGAGTCCGGCGGCCAGGACTCGTTTGTTGTCGACTTGAAAGGGGAGCAGGTTACCTTCACGGTGCTGGGCATTCCGGCCGAGGGCGGGTGCCCGCAGAGCGGCCTTCCGGACCCGAGCGACGCTCCGACCCCCTCCGACCGCTAGCGCCCCCCGAGGACAACGTGAACCCGCTCCGTCCGTTTCGCCGCACGCTCTGGGCTCCCCTCTCCGCTGCGCTCCTCGGCGCCTCGGCGCTGCTCTGGGGCCGGCAGGTCGCCGCCGAGGAGAGCGCCGCCGAGAAGCTGTTCCGGGAGGGCCGCGCGCTCCTCGTCGAGCAGCGCTTCGCCGAGGCCTGCCCCAAGCTCGAGGAGAGCCAGCGGCTGGAGCCGAGCCTGGGAACGAAGCTCAATGTGGCCTTCTGCCATGAGCGGCTCGGCGACGTGGCCACGGCCTGGGTCGGCTTCCAGGAAGCGTTGACCACGGCGCGCACCGAGGGCGACGCGGCGCGGGAGGCGTTCGCCAGGAGCCGGATCGAGGCGATCGCGCCGCGCGTGCCGTGGCTCCGGGTGCGCGTTTCGGCGGGCGACGCCGGCGCGGATCAGCTGGCGATCCTGATCGACGGCGCGGCGCTCGATCCGGTCGCGTGGGACAAGGAGCTGCCGGTGGATCCGGGCGAGCACGTCGTGGCCGCGGCGCACCGCGGCGAGGTGTTCTGGCAGACGACGGTGGCGCTGAGGGAGTCGGAGCGCGCGGACGTCGCCGTCCCGGCGGCCGCGCCGGTGGAGCCGGCCCCCGCGGCCGTGTCGAGGCCGGAGCAGCGGCCCGCGGCGCGGCGCGATGGAGCGCGCGAGGCGAGGAGCGCGCGCGCCGCCGCGCCGGGGGCAGCGGGCCGCTTCGTCTATGAGGCGGGCGTGCTCGTCGGCTTTCTCTGGCTGGAAGCAGGCAAGATCGATGGCTGCATCAGCAGGTACGGGACATGCTCCTTCGATGCCGAGACCGATACCTTCCTCGCAGGGGCGACGGGGTTCGTCGGATATACGGCGATGGAGCGCCTCGATCTCGGCCTTCGCGCCCAGATCGGCCTTCACTCGAGCGAGGGCATTCTCTTCGCGCTCGGCCCCTCGGTGTCGTACCTGCTCGGTGAGCGCTTCAGGGTGGGCTCAACACTGCTCTTCGGCACGGCGACGCATACCGCGGAGGTCTACGAGCAGGGTGGGTATCTACCGGCTGGGTCCAGCGCCGGTTACGGCGATGAAGGCCCGGTCGAGACCGATTTGCCTCTCGGATTTTCTCTGGGCCTCGGCGCCGAGCTCGGCATGAAGCTCATGGACAGCCCGGCGGGCTCGCTCTTCTTGCAGGCCACGCCGCTGTTCCTCGTCGGCGCGGACGGCGTGGCGGCGTCTCTGCCGCTCGGCGTGGCCTACCGCTGGAACTGACGTCCTGAGCTGGCCGAGCAGTCGACCGATCGCCTCGTGACCGACCCGGGCCGCCACCTCATCCCCGAGCGCGAGGGCGCGGCTCGGGGGGCTGGCGAGCGAGGCGACCACCGCTGCCCGAGGCGACGACTCGGCCGTCGCGATCTCTCCGACCTCGGGGCCGCCTCATCGTTTGGCGACGCGGCGCTAGCCGGTGGGCGGTGCGCCCTCGGACGTCCCCTTCGGTGCCGGCGGCGCCCCGGCGCCGTTCGGTGCGGCGGCGGGCGCTGCGCCGTTCTGTGCTGCGGCGGGCGCTGCTCCGTTCGGTGCGGCGGCGGGCGCTGCGCCGGCTGCCGGCGCTGGCGCGGCCGCCACGGGCGGCGCGGCGGTGTCTTCCGGCTCGGGCGCGGCGTCGCTGGACGCCGCCCCGCGGCCGCCGCGGCCCTTGTAGAGCGACGGCGCGACCGTCTCGGCGTTGCCCTCGTTCCAGCGCAGGTAGGCCACGGCGCGGCGGGTCTGGTCGTAGGCGTGCGCGAGCAGCGCGAACGCGCGCGCCCGCTTGTCCGCGGCCTCGGTCGGTCCGGGCCCCTTGCCGTGCTCCCGCACGCCGAGGGCGGCGAGGAGCTGCGGCCCGATCTCCCCGGCGCGCTTCACCTCGTCCTCGGTCGCCGCCGTCTTGCCGGCGATGTCGGACCAGCTCCCGCCGAAGAGCGCCGAGAGCGCCACGAGGTCGTTGGCCGTGTCGATGTGCCCGTGGCCCGCGCGGATCTCCGCGACAGCGTCCGCGTCGAGCAGCCCGCGACGGGCGAGCGCCTCGGCGTCGCCCAGCAGGTTCTCGCGCAGCGCGGCCGCCTCGGCGAGCAGCGGCTTCAGCGCGTTCTCGGCGCCTCCGCTGGACAGCCATTGAAGGTGCGCGTACCAGGCGGCGAGCGCGTAGCTCTCGAGACGGTCGAGCGCCGCGACATCGTGCTGCCGCAGGTGCTCGACGATGGCGGGGCGCAGCGCGAGCAGGCCTGGCAGCACGCCGAGCACCTGCGAGACGGCGCGAGGAATGTCGATCTTGATGGAGATGAGCCGATCCGGGCTCAGCGCCTCGATCTCGGGGAGGATCCTGTCGAACGCCGCCGCCGCCTTGGGCGGGGCCGCGGGCTTCGTGGGAGCTGGCTTCTTCTTGTTGACCGGAATGGAAGGCTTGGCCATGAGGGGAACACCTCTCGTTGATGCCCTTCGCCGGGCGGCGGCGGAACATGACCCCCCTGCCCCCGGCGCTGGACGCGTTGTGAGCGTCCGGCCCCCGCCGGACGTTCCGGGCAGGTTTAAGCACCGGTCCCGTACGGTCAACGGGCCTGGCAAGATCCCGACGGCAGATCGCCGGACGTCGTGAGGGTGCGCCTGGGAAGACCGTCTCCGATGCCGGAGGAAAGCTCAGCTGCCCCGCCAGGACCGTCTCCGATGCCGGAGGAAAGCTCGGCTGCCCCGGCGGGACCGTCTCCGATGCCGGAGGAAAGCTCAGCTGCCCCGCCAGGACCGTCTCCGATGTCCGAGGAAAGCTCAGCTACCCCGGCAGGACCGCCTCCGATGCCGGAGGAAAGCTCAGCTGCTCCGGCAGGACCGCCTCCGATGTCCGAGGAAAGCTCAGCTGCCCCGGCCGGGCCGCCTCCGATGCCGGAGGAAAGCTCAGCTACCCGGGTGGCGACCGGGAGCGCCTCCGTCTCGCGGCCTCGTCGGCGCTCGTGCAGAGGTTCGACCGCAACGATCCGCGGCCGGCCGACCCGCCGGAGGTGCTCTGCGCCGGCGGCGGCGCGGGGCCGGCGGCGCAGAGCGGGCGGATGATCTGGATGGGCTCAGCTCGCGGTCACGACGGTGATCTCGCCGGTCGTGTACAGCGCCGACGTGTCCCAGGCGAGCCCTGGGGCGAGCGGCAAGGCGATATTCACGGCAGCGAACGTCCCCGTGAGGTCACCGAGCCAACCGAGCAGAACGACGGTGTCCCCGGCCTCGAACGACACGGCGCCGCCGGCCGGCCGGACCTCCAGCGCCCCGTCGAGATCGAGATCCCCATCCACCTGGAGGAGCGGCAAGGCGCTCGAGCCTGCGACCGTGATGGAGAGGGCGGCGCCCGGCCCCTGGCTGTAGCTGCCGGCGACGTCGGTCGAAGGGTGAACCGCTCCGACGGAGAGCTCGCCGCCCTGCATGTTGGCGAGATCGCCCGCGAAGCTGCCGATCTCGAGGCGCCCACCGGCGAAGTCGAAATCGCCCTCCGCGACCTCCATCGCGCCCGCGATGAGGTCGCCGTCCGCGAGACGCACGGAGGGCCCCAGGTAGGGATAGACGTAGGGGACGCTGGCCGGCTGCGCAGTCCGGAGGAGGCCGCCGATGCTCACGAAGGCGCCCTTGTCGACGAGGATCGACGGAGAGTGATTGCCGACGGCAAAGAGGGTGACGTCGCCGCTGTTGAGCCACGATGCATAGACGTCGTTCGCCTTGATGAAGCCCCCGGCGAGCTCGGAGTGAATCTCTGTGTCTTCCGTCACGAGGGTCCCATAAGCCCCGACGGTGAGCGTGCCGTAGCCACGATTCGCCCCCACGCGCAGGAGCCCCTGGTTGGTCCACGTGCCGCCCCAGCCGCTCACGCTCGCGTGGCTGTTCCGGAAGTCATCGCCGTCGATGCGCGCGCCCACGGTGAAGAGCTGGCCGCGCTGGATGCTCAGCAAGCTGCCGGTCTTCACGCCCAGGATGAACTCCCCCGTGCTCACCCACGTCGTCGCGGAACCCGTGATGGCGACTTCACCCCCGCAGATCGTGCAGCCGCCGACTCCGCCGATATAGACGTCATGGGAGAAGAGGCTCGCTCCCTGCTTGAGCTCGACGTGGCCTTGCCCAGTGTAGCCGATGGAGAGGTTCGTCCGGCTCGTCAGGGTGGCGTCGTACCCCTCGACGAGCACAAAAGCGTCACCCAGCGAGCCTCTGGCGCCCACCGTGAGATCATCGGTGGTCACCTCGGCGCCGCTCCGGACGACGAGCCAGCTCTCATTATAGTTTCTGCCGAGCACGATGGATCCATGGTTGACCCAGGTTGAGCCATACCCGTCGACCTGGATGATACCGAACCCGGCACCCCCCCCATCCACGGACGCGCCGGGGCTGATCAACGTCCCGCCATGGGTCACCTCGACCGTCCCAGCTCTCACGACGAGCTGGCTCAGCCCGAGGTCCCAAGGATCGGATGGGTTCTGGGGCGATACGTCGCCCCCAAGGGTCACGTCGGCATTGGCCGGTCCTGCCACGCTCACCGACGCGGCGATGGACAGCGCCGAGAGAGCGTATCGAATTTGGTGGTTCATGATTCTGATCCCTCCACGAGAAGTTCCAGTGCCCATGGGAGACCCCCATCGCCCTGATGCCTCGGCAACGCCGGAGCACCACGCGAACGTGGTCTCCCATGATGGAACGCATACGTGGGTCAGCCCACCGTTGCAACGCATTTCGTTAGCTGCGCCACCGCGGTCTGGAGGTGGAGCGACCGCTCAGGCAGCAAAAATCAGATCGCACAATACGTGGCAAGCTGATCTCGGATCGTCGACCCCCGCGCTCCCGCCGCTCTCCTCAGCTGACCCGCTCGGACCAAGCGAAGCGCCCGCTCCCGCGCGTCTTCACGCTCGCAGGCGCCTCTCCCCTCCAGGCGAACCGGTCGCCGCCCGAGGTCTCGTCGACCTCGACCTCGTCGTCCTCCCTCACGATGTCATCGTAGACGCCGGCCCGGTCTCCGAGCGCGAACGGCCCGAAGCTGTGGCCGTCCGAGTCCGCGTCGAGGTCCCCGATGTCGTGGTACTGCGCGTCGATCGCGCTGTAGACCTTCCCACCGATCTTCTTCGAGTACTTGAACCCGTTCGCAAGGGCCGTGTACTTGAGGACGCGGCTGACCTTCCTCGACTGGAGGAGGTTCTGCTCGGTCACCTTCTTCCACATCTTGACGGCGAGGATCGTGTCCTTCGCCGACGTCGCCGCGGCCTTGAGGCTCTTCCCGGCGCTCTTCATCCGCTCGGCGGCGCCCTCCCCGAGCTCCGCGGCGCCCTGCTTGAACGACTTCCACTGGCTGCCGTCGGCGGCCTCCACGAGCTCCTGTCGCTCCCCCGCCCCATCCAGTGCACGTCGTCGAGCTAAATCTCGCGCTTGCTCTTCTCCGG
>JAICEP010000299.1 GCA_025924095.1 Sorangium sp. | reverse complement strand
TGGCTATCTTGTTCCCCCGGGGGGCCGCGGCGCCCGCGGCGACGTCGCGCGCGCAGGCCGCGAGCGCGAGGGCGTCGTCGGCGCGGCCCAGCTCGAGCGCCAGCTCCGAGAGGAAGGTGAGCGCCCGGGCGCGACCGAACGCGTCGCCGAGGCGCGCGCACAGCCACTCCTGCCGCTGGAGCGCCGCGCGGGCGCGCTCGAGGGCCCCGAGCCCGAGCGCCGCCGCGCCGAGCTGGCCGCAGGCGATCGCCTCGCCCACCGCGTCGCCCCGGCGGCGGTGGAGCTCGGCCGCGTGCTCCAGCAGCGCCTCGGCCGCGCCGTGGGCGCCGAGGGTCACGTAGAGCGTGCCCAGCGAGTTCAGGATCTGCGCCCGCTCGCCGAGGAACGGCTCCGACCGGCGCAGCGCCGACAGCAGCGTGCGCTGTGCGGCTGCCGCGTCGCCGACGATCCGCTCGGCCGCGCCCCTGTAGTGGCCGGCCACGACCGCGGCGCGGCGCCCCGCGTCGCCTGCGCCCGCGATGGCGTCGAGCTCCGCGACGGCGGAGGCGCAGGCCGACCGCGCGTCGCGGCGTAGCCGCGCGAGCAGCGCCTCGCACCGGGCGAGGTCCCGGGCCTCGGCCTCGCCTTCCCGGTCGAACGCCGCGGCGGCGCCCTCGAGCAGCACGACCGCGGCGTCCAGCGCCCCTTCGCGCAGCGCGAGCGCGCCCCGCCCGAAGCCGAGCGCCGCTGCGAGGAGCGGCCCTCCGGAAGGCAGCGCAGCCCGCGCCGCCGCTGGATCGCCGACCTCCCCGAGGCGCGCCTCAACGCCGTCGAGCTCGGCGCGGACCTCGGCGCCCGGCGCGCTCCGGAGCAGCCGCGACAGCGGCGACATCCTCTCGTCGAGCGGGTCAAGCGGGAGCACGGCCGTCCTCCCACTCCGCCGCGGCCGCGCGCCCCGGCGCCGCTCGCGCCGCCGCGGCGCCCTCCCCGGCCGCCGTCGCCCCCGCGCTCCTCCCCGCCCCGCGCGCGAGCTCGTGCAGCGCCGCCTTCACCGCCTCGATCGAGAGCTCCGGCCGGGCGGCGCGGATCCGCGCCACGTGCGCGGTCACGTGGGGCGCCGCGAACGAGGTTCCGGTCCAGCGCCGCTCTCCGCCGCCGGGCGCGGGCGCGAGCACCTCCTCGCCGGGCGCGAGGATCTCATGGTCCAGCGTGAGCTCGCTCCGGAGCGCCTCCGGGTCCTGGAAGGGCCCTCGACCGACGCCGATCAGCGACTTGAAGCGCCCTGGATAGGTGCGGAACGCCGCCGCGTTCGGGCCGGCGGCCACGAGCACGACCTCTGCCGTGTAGGCCGCGTCCGCGACCTCGTAGAGCTCGACGAGGGACCGGTAGTCGCCGGGGCGGAGCGGCGCGCTCCTCGGGATGTCGATACCGAGACTCAGGTTGACCACGGAGAAGCGCTCGCGGACGCAGAAGCGCAGCGCGGCGATGAGCCCCTCGCGCGAGCATCGCCCGTCCTCGCCGAGCGCGCGCACGCTCGTGATCTCGGCCCCGTGCGCCATGCGGTGGACGATGCCCGCGCACGCCGTCCCGTGCCCGCTGACGTCTCCCGGCGCGCACGGCGCGGCCTCGTGCGCGCCGCCGCGGCGGACCAGCGCCACGTGGCGCAGCGCCGCCGTGCTCAGCGCGGGGTGCGAGGCGTCGACGCCGGAGTCGACAAGCGCGACGCGCACGCCGGCGCCGCGGCGCGCCTCCCCGCGCGCCGCGTCGTCGAGGTCTCCGCCCGGTCCTGCCGGAGGGGGCCCCGTCACGCCGCGCTCCCCTCCCCCTCGGCGAGCGGCTCCTGTGCGCCGCCGGCGCCGCGCGCGTAGGCGTCGATCCGCGCGAGGAGGTCGAGGGCGAGGCGGGCCTCGGCCTCTCCGTGCTCGGCGAGCCTCCCCACCACCGCCGCGAGTTCCAGGCGGCGGCGGTACTCGGGCGTGAGGCGGAGCGCGTGGATGTGCCGCTCCAGCGCGGCGCGGAGCGAGGTCGGCGGCGGGGCCGCTCCTTCCTGCGCCGACTGGCCCGGCGCCTGCGCGAGCAGGTCTGGCATCGCGCGGGCGAAGAGCTCGAAGACGACCCGTTCGGTGCGGAACGACTCCACGGTGAGCGCGAGGACCTCGGCGAGCCGCTCGGCCATGTCGAGCTCCCTCCCTCCGAGGGGAGCGTCATGCGAGAAGAGCGCGGCGCCGCCCACGGTCGCCGCGCCGACGCGGATCGGCACGAAGATCGCGGCCGTCGGCGCCGCGGCCAGCAGCGGCCGGAGCGGCGCGATCATCGGGTCGCCGTCGGACAGCCCCACCGCGTGCCCGCCGCCGCCGCCGAGCAGGAACGCGAACGGCGTGCCGCTCGGCGGCAGCTCCGCGCCCGGGGCGCGGAAGCCGGCGGCGTCGGCGACGACGGGCACCGTGAGCCGCCCGAGCGCCTCCATCTCGACCGCGACGAGCGCCTCCGAGCACGGCACCGCGAGGCAGGCGAAGCGCAGGTGCTCCCCGAGCCCGCGCACGCGCGCCTCGACCGCGCCGAGGAGCGCCGCCGACTCGACGGTCGCGAGCAGATCGCGGAGGCGCGCGGTGAACGGGGCGAGCGGCGAGCGCAGCGCGTGCGGGTGGGGCGGGAGGGCCCGCGCCGGGGCGGGCGGGGCGCCCGGCGCGGAGCGGTCGGCGAGCGGCATGGGGCGGCGATGCTACCGCCGGAGGGCCCTCGAGCGAACCGCCATGACGCCCGCGCCGAGCCGCTGCCCTCCGGACAGCGCCGCCGGCGGGCTCGGCGGGCCGCCCTCCCGCCCTGCGAGGTTCCGGTTGACGTGCCCTGCTCCTCTCCTAGCATGCAAGGACATGCGGCGATTCGGCTGCCCCGCGCACCGTCCGGAGCGATCGACCGCGCACGCGGCCGACGGATCGCGGGTCACGGTCGCGAGGCCCCTCGATCCGGCGCGGGCGCGATGAGCCCGTCCGTCCGCGAGCAGCGGCTCCGTCTCGCCGTCGTCCTCTGGGGTGTCCTCGGCGTCGTGGCCGTCCTGGTCGAGGCGATCTACCGGCTCGCGGCCACGGCGGTTCGCATCCTGACAACCCACGATCTCACGACAGCCCAGCTCATCCTCCTTGCGGCCTGGACGGTCGTGATCGCCTATTTCGAGGGGTATCGCGGCTTTCAGCAGCGCTTCTCGCCGCGGGTGATCGCGCGCGCCCTCCACCTCGCGGAGCACCGTCGGCCCCTGCATGTGGCGCTGGCGCCGCTCTACTGCATGGCGCTCTTCCACACGACGCGCCGCCGGCTGATCGCGACGTGGGTGCTCATCGCGGGCATCGTGGCGCTCATCCTGCTCGTCCGGCAGATGTCCCCGCCCTACCGCGCGATCGTCGACGCGGGCGTCGCGTTCGCGCTCGCCTGGGGGACCGTGTCCATCCTCGTCTACCTCGCGCGGGGGCTCGCGGGCCGCCCGCCCGGCATCGCGGCGGACGTGCCGGAGGACGCGCTCCGCGCCGGCAGCGGCGCGGAGCAGCTCGCCCGCCCTGCCGTGCAGGCGGGTGGCCCCTGCGATCCGTGAAGCCGTGCAGACGAGCGGGCGGCCCCTGCGATCCAGGGACTCCACGCAAGCGGCCGATCTCCACAACAGCATAGCCAGGCGAGCGAGCCGTGCTGTGACGCCCGATCGGCGCGGCTCGCGGTACGCCCTGATCTGAACCGCGTTGCGGCCTCACCTGTGGCCTTCTGGTCATCGCCTCCGACGTCGCGCTTCGCGGCAACAATTCGCGGCAACAGGCACTTTGTAAACACATCTTCATGTCTCACGTGTGGCGCGATGCCTCGCGCGGCGCGGCCCGCACAGGGGAGAGCGCGCTGTCGCGCGGCGCCTCGGCGCCTGCGGCCGCAGTTGGCCCGGACCGTGCTCCAGACCCGGGGGCAACCGGGAGCGCTCGTCGAGAGCGCGTCACCGACGATCAACCGCGCTCCGTGGAGCGCACCGGGGCACCGTGCAGGACTCGATCAACAGCCAGAAACCGACCGATAAGAGAGCAGAGATCGCCGACGAGCTCATCGTGCCTGTCGTCGCGCAGGAGCTCGAGGTGCAGAAGCGCACGGTCGAGTCTGGACGCGTCCGCATCACAAAGCAGGTTCACGAGCGGGTGGAGACCGTCGAGGAGCCGCTCGTGAGCGAGCGCGTCGTCGTGGAGCGCGTCGCCGTCAATCAGGTGGTGGCGGAGCCGCCCGCGACCCGGCAGGAGGGCGACACCCTGATCGTGCCGGTCGTCGAGGAGGTGCTCTTCGTCGAGAAGCGCCTGGTGCTGAAGGAGGAGCTCCGCATCACCCGGGTCCGCGCGGTCGAGATGAGCCCGCCGGAGCGCGTCACGCTCCGGAGCGAGGCCGTGCGGGTGGAGCGCGTCTCCCCGCGCGAGTGCGACGGCGAGTGAAGAGTTTTCGGGGGCTCCGGCGTCCCGGGCCCCGAGCCATGAACCCCACCCTCGCGCGCGGCGCGGGGGGACAACGGTCCAGAGGGACCCCACCGACCCTGGAGGTCACGTCATGAATCACAGCGAACGTTCCATGTCCCCGTCCCAGCGTTCTCAGCAGCTGAGCAAGTCCCAGCAGACCACCAAGACCGCCACCTCGACCGCGAAGACCGCCACCTCGACCGCGAAGACCGAGGACCTCCGGGCCGACGTCCTGCAGGAGCAGGTCGCCGTCCCCGTGATCGAGGAGGAGCTTCAGGTCGGCAAGCGCGACGTGAACCGCGGGGGCGTGCGCGTGTCGAGCCGCCTCGTCGAGCAGCCGATCCAGGAGTCGGTGAGGCTGCGCGAGGAGCACGTCCACGTCGAGCGGCACCCGGTGGATCGGCCGGTTCAGCCGGCGGCGCTCGACACCTTCCAGTCCGGCACCGTGGAGCTCGTCGAGACCGACGAGGAGGCGGTCGTCGCGAAGAAGGCGCGCGTCATCGAGGAGGTCGTCGTCAGCAAGGCGGTCACCCAGAGGACCGAGCAGATCCGGGAGACCTTGCGTCACACCGAGGTCCAGGTCGAGCCGGTCAGCGCGGCCGAGCGCAGCAACGGCGCGCGAGGGTACGAGCAGTACGACACCGACTTCCGGCAGCACTACCAGACGGGCGCCTACTCCAAGCACGGCTATGCCTACGAGCAGGTCGCGCCGGCGTATCTGTTCGGCTACCAGCTCGGCACGTCCCAGAACTTCAAGGGACACGACTGGACGACCATCGAGATGGAAGCGGGCAAGGCGTGGGAGGAGCGCAACCCCGGGACCTGGGAGCACATGAAGGCCGCGGTGCGGCACGCCTGGGACAAGGTCACGGGCAAGGCGTAGGAGGGCGGCGCTGGCGCGCCGCTGAGCCCCCGAGACGGGAGGGCGCTGGAGGCGCCGGGAGACGGGTTCTCTCGGCGTCTCTTTGCTTGCTCCGATTCAGGACCAGCCCTCTTCCAGCCGCGCCGCAGGGGCGCCGGGGCCTCGGGCTCGTGCCTCGCTCGCGGGGCGCGGCTTCCACCGGAAGGCCAGCACCACGATGAGCGTCGTGCACGCGATCTCGATCGTCGCGAAGAAGAGATAATAACCGGCGGCGGGACCCATCATGAGCGTCCCCGCGACGACCGCGGTCTTGACGGCGCCGGCCACGATGTTGGCCCACCGGTTGGCCCGATGCGGCAAGACGCGCGACAGGAGCGTCATCGCGATCGGGATCTCCATGAGCACGGCTGCGCCGAGGAGGAACTCGCGGGTGATCCGGAGCGAGTCGACCTGGCCGCGCAGGAACTGCGCGAGCATCGTGGAGTCCATCAGCCCCACGACGTCGGCATAGAGATAGTTGAACATCGCGAAGACCCACAGCGCCGAGAGGAGGCGCTCCATGTCCCGGGGCGGCGGGTGGATCGCGGCGGGCGGCGTCGAGAGGGTGTGTTCCGGGTGCCTCATGCGATGAACGTAGCGGCTCGCGTTCATTCAGCCGATGGTTGAATCCGCAGATTCGCTGTGCAAGGATGCACAGGTGGACTGGGACGACCTGCGGCACGTGCTCGCCCTCGCGCGGCACGGCACGCTGAGCCGCGCCGGCGTCACGCTGCGGACGACCCACACGACGGTGGCGCGCCGCATCCGGGCGCTCGAGGAGCGCCTGGGGGTGCTGCTCTTCGCGCAGACGCCGGACGGCTACGTGGCCACGGCGGCGGGCCAGGACGTGGTGGAGGTCGCCGAGCGGACCGAGGCCGAGCTGCTGGCGCTCGAGGCGCGCGTGCTCGGCCGGGACGCGCAGCTCCAGGGAAGGCTCCGCGTCTCCACGATGGATATGCTCTTTCGCGTGTACCAGCCGGCGTTCTCGTCGTTCACCGAGCGCTACCCGGGTGTCGAGCTGACGGTCGCCTCCGGCGACAGCGAGGTCAGCCTGCCGCGCCGCGAGGCCGACGTCGTGCTGCGCATGACGAGCTCCCCCCCCGAGCACCTCGTGGGGCGCAAGGTCGGCCGCGTCCAGTTCGCCGTGTACGCGAGCAAGGGCCTCGCGGAGCGCGCGGGGCAGCCGGCGCGCTACGCCGACTTCCCCTGGATCCACTGGGACGAGCGGCTCGACCCGCGCTGGCTCGACGCGTGGCTGGCGGCGAACGTTCCGGGCGCGCGCATCGCGATGCGGGTGGACTTCGGCTCGATGGCGCTCCAGGAGGCGGTCGCCGCGGGGATCGGCGCGCACTTCCTCGCCTGCATGGCGGCGGACGGCGACCCGCGGCTCGCGCGCATCGGCCCGATCGACCCCGCGTTCGACCGCGATCTCTGGCTGCTCACGCTCCCCGAGCTGAGGAACGTGAACCGCATCCGCGCGTTCATGGATCACATGGCCGACGCGCTGTCGGCTTGACGCCGCGCTCGCACAGGAGCCGCGCGGGGGCTCACGCCGGTGGGGCGCCGAGCTCCGCGCGCGGGCGCTCGCAACGGGAAGTCGGAATTGAACGCCAAGCCGCCAAGCCGCCAAGCCGTCAGGCCGTCAAGCCGTCAATCCGCCAAGAGGCACGGGAGCGGTGATCGTGCTATGGTGCTCCGCTCAGCGACGAGATTGTCTGACGCCCGCGCCATGGTTGTCGGACAAGATCCCACGATGGGAGACTGATAACATGTCGCGGGCCTTGCTTGACGGTGGAAATACTTATTCGCGGTGGAATTGAGTGGACCGGTCAGGTCGCAGGTAGGAGATGAGGGGCTTCCTTCGAGACGAGCTTTCTCCCGCGCTCTCGAGCGCGCTCCGCGCCGCTACGGTCCAGTCGAGAAACCGCTTTCACGATCCGGCGCCCATCGACACGCGTGGAGCCCGGATCTCGGAGAGGTGAGCATGTCTCGAAACCTTCGTCATCTCATCACAGGGTCGCTCGTTGCGGCGCTCGGTCTGCCGGTGGGCTGCATCTCTGCCGATGGAGAGCCCGCCACCGGGGATCCCTCGGTCGAATCCGAGAGCGGCGTGTCGAGCGCTGTTGGGGACGAAAGCGGCCAGGACAGCGGAGAGAGCGCCCTGAGCGGCGCGGCAGAGGTGATCGACAGGAAGGCGCTCGTCCCCGGGACCTACATTCCAGGGCCGACCACGACGGGGCCGATCTGGGCCGGTGAGTTCAGGCAGATGGAGGCGAACTCGGGGACGACCATCCGGCTCACCACGCCGAACGTCACCTACAAGCGCGTCGAGTTCTGGGGGACGGTCGTGCCGAAGGCCACGGGGATCAAGTTCGACGAGTGCATCTTCCGCGGCCCGGATCCATCGAAATTGCCCGAGACGCGGGCCCTCCTCACGAACTTCGGAGACAACCCGCCGCACGTCGTCATCGAGAATTCGCTGTTCGATCCCGAGGCGTGGATCACGAAGCGCGGAAAGTCCGCTCCGGCGCACAACGGCAATCCCGCCGGCCAGCTCATGCAGTCGCAGTTCGCGCTCCACGGTGGGAACTTCACCGCGCGCTGGAGCGAGCTGCGGAACATCGAAGACGGCGTCAACTACGTCGGGCGCACCGCCGACTGGACGAACCAGCAGACCACCCTCGAGATGTGCTGGATCCACGCCGGCGAGTTCAAGAACGGGACGGACGCGCCGTCCGACGGGCGTACGCACAACGACGCCTTCCAGTTCAACGCCGGGCGCAATGTGGTGCTTCGCGGCAACCTGCTCGGCGGCCCCCGGGACATGGTCGGGTATCGCACCTGGCCGAACGGATACAACTCCGGCGACGACTACTCGAACGCGAGCATCATGTTCAAGCAGGAGGTCGACAGCTCGGACATGCGCAAGCTCCACAACATCCTCATCGAAGACAACTTCTTCTGGGGGGGGACCGCGGGCCTCAATCACCACTACGTGGCGAGCAGGAACAACGATTTCGCGACGACCACGATTCGCGACAACTTCTTCGTCGAGCGGCCGATGGGCTGGGGGAATTCCCTCAAAGCTTCGGAGGACGATCACAAGGTGGGCGTGGAAGCCCAGACGAAGCCGTCGGCCGGCTGGCACATCGTTCGCTCTCCGGAGATCAAGTCGAAATACGAGAACAATCGCCTCATCACCGTGACCGAGGACGGCTCCTTCGTGGTCCGCGGCGACGTCCCGATCTCGAGGGGGGGAGCAGCTGAGCCGCAGCCCGCCGGAGGCGCGTCGCCGCCAGCAGCGGTAGCGCCTGCGCCGGTCCTCTCCATCGTCACCCTTCCTCGCGCTCACCCCCGTACGTCTCGCGGATTCCCGTCGCCATCCGGCGCACCCGCGCCTGCCTCCGCGACTGCGCTCCTCGCGCCTACCCGGTACAATGTCGGCAACCGCGGAAGAAAGGAGCACGACGTGCCGAAGTCCGATCCATTGCGCGCGCTCGAGTCGCGGCTGCGCGCCGACGCTCCCAGGAGCCGGGGGCCGACCGAGGCAGCCGCTCGTCCGCCGCGTGACGTGGAGGCATGGCGGCGCTACGGCGAGCTCCTGGCTGCGGCGGGTGATCCGCGCGCCGAGCTCGTGGCCATCGAGCTGCGGTTCCTCGAGCG
>JAICEP010000298.1 GCA_025924095.1 Sorangium sp. | reverse complement strand
CGGCGGCGCCGTCAGCCCCGACGATTTCGTCTGGGAGGAGCGCGGCGGGTTCCTCTCCGACGCGCTGCTGGGCCGCCGGGTGCTGTTCCTGGGCGTCCCGCGGCCGCCGGCCGGTGAGCCCGCGGCGGACGGGAAGCCCGCGGCGGGTGCGGAGCCCGCGGCGGACGGGCGCGGCGCCGCCGACCTGTACCGCGCGCGCGTGCGGCTCACCCGCTCCGGCCGGCCGGTGAGCCTCGGCGGCGTCCACAACCTGACCGAGACGCCCCTCGGCGACGATCGCAGCCTGGTCGCCCGCGGCCGCCGCGTCGCGGTGACCACCTCCGCCTTCGGCGTCGTGCAGGGGATCACGCTGCTGGATCTCGGCGGCGGCGCGCCCCCGGGGCCTCGGCCCCTCGGCGAGCGGCTCCGCGCGGCCGTCGACGGTTGGCTCGAGACCGGGAGCGTGGACGGCGCGTCGCGCAGCGAGATCGCCTTCGACAGCCCGCCCGCGTCGGCGCGGCTCGATCTCGTCGACGAGGGCCTGGTGATGGCCCTCGGACCCGAGGCGGTGCCGGCGGCGCTCAACGCCGCCACCGGCGAGGTCGACACGGGCGGGCGCGATGCGTTCGGCGCCCGCGTGCACCACGTCCCGCGCCGCGTGCCGTCGTTCCTGGAGCTCGCCGGGCCGTCCGCCGGGCGCCTGCTCGGTCCGGGGGCGGCCGCCGCGGTCGAGCGGCTCGCGCTCGCCGCGGACCGCGCCGCGGCGGGTCTCCGCGCCGAGCCGGCCGCCGCGTACCTGATCCACGGCGCCGCGTCGCCGGAGCCCGCGCCGGAGGGGTGGCCCTCGCTCTGGCCGCCGCCCAAGGTGCTGCCGGCGGTCCAGCCCCCGCTCCCGGGGGAGGGAGACTGGGTGCTCGTGGCGCCCTCGCTCCCGCGCGTGCTCCCCGGCATCGAGGGCGACCCGCAGCGCCCGTCCAGCCCCTTCGCCGCGACGACGATCCGCCCGGATCCGCAGCGGGAGCAGGTGCGCGTCCACCTGTTCGCGATCGACACGCGGCACATCAAGCTCACCCTGCAGGCCGGCTTCGAGGCGCCCAGTCCGACCGTCGGTCCGCACGGCACGGGGCAGCTCCCCGACGCGTCGACGCTCCGTGGAGCCATCGGCCTCGGCGTCGGGCCGCACGACCCGGCCGCGCCCCCCGCCGGGGCGGAGGCGCTCGGCATGGTCGTCGTCGGCCGCGCGCTCGTGCCGCCGCGCGACGGCGCGGCGACGCTCGCGGTCGACCTCTCGGGCCGGCCGTACTTCGGCGCCTGGCCGTCGGGCGGCGACGTCGATCGCGTGCCCTGGGCGCTCTGGCAGCGCCCGCCGGCCGCGAGCCCCCGCGATCTCCGCGACGGGGGCGGCCAGCGCTTTCCCTGGGCGCTGTGGCAGGGCGCTTCCTTCTTCGAGGCGGCGAGCCCCGCGGCCGCGCTCGCCGCCCTCGCCGGCCCCCTCTCGGAGCGCGCCCCGGCCGACGCGACGCTCTCGCCCGGCGACGGCGACGACCTCGTCGTCGAGCGCTCGGCGCTGTGCATGACCGATCGCGGCCTCGTGGTCCACGCGTGGAGCAGCGCCGCCGACGCGGCCGCGATCAGGGCGGCGCTCGAGCGCGCGCGCTGCCTCGCCGGCGTCTCGCTGGGCCGGGCGCCGGAGCCCCTCGGGGTCGCCTTCCTGAGCCGCCAGCAGGACGGCAGCTTGACCGCGGAGCGCCTCGCGCCGGCGATGTCGCTCGCGCCGTCGGCGCACGTCGCGTCGGCCTCCCCGCGCCCCTTCCTCTACTTCGAGTCGCGCTCGGCGGACGGCCCGCCGGCGCCCGATCTATCGCTCCCGGGCGAGCGCGTCGGCTGGACCGCGGACAGCGGCGCGCAGCCGCCGCCGGCGTGGAGCCCGGCCGTGTACGCCGCCGACACCGTGCACCTCGGCGCGCAGGTCCGCGTCCACGCCCTCGCTCCGGATCGGTTCCTCTTCCGCCTCCGCGCCGGCTCCCGAGAGATCTCGCCGCGGACCGCGCCGAAGCTCGACGCCGACGTGCCGGCCGACGAGCGGCCGCACGTCATGGCGGCGATCGGCGTCGGCACCGGCCGGCGGCGCGGCCCGCGCGGGCTCGCCGTGGACGGCACCGTCGGGCTCCGCTTCCGGGGCGAGGGGGGCTTGCTGCTGGTCCGCCGCGGCCGCGTCGAGATCCGCCCGGCCGGCGGCGTCGAGCTCGCGCCGGGCATGGACGCGACCGAGCTGCCGCTCACCGCCGACGAGGGCAGGCTGCGGCCCGAGGCGCGCGAGATCGGCACCATGCGCCGGCGCAGCGCCGCCTGTGTGCTCGAGGACGGGACGTTCCTCGTGGCCACGACGACGTTCGACAGCGACGAGGCGACGACCGAGGCGCTGCTCGACCTCGGCTGCGCGCGCGTGGTCGCCCTCGATCGCGGCGCGCACCGCAACGCGTTCGTCCACCGCGCCTCCGGCGACCCCGCGCTGCAGCAGGCCTACGAGGAGACCGCGCTCTTCGCGGTCGGCCTCGCGATGCCCGGCCGGGCGCGGTGGCTCATGGAGGGGGCGCGCCCCTGATCGGCGGCGGTCGGGTCGGGCGGCGGTCAGGCGCGGCGGTCGGGCGCGGCGGTCAGGCGTGGGACAGCATGCCGCGCAGCATCCCGAGCGCGCGCGTGTGGAGCTGCGACACGCGCGGCTCGCCGACCCCGAGCTCGGCGCCGATGTCCTTCAGCTTGGCCCCCTCGAAGTAGTACATGCCGATCACGCGCCGCTCCCGCTCGGGGAGCTGCGCGATGGCGAAGGACAGGGCACGCCGGGTCGCCTGCGCCGCGATCACCTCGATCGGGTCGTCGCCGCCGGACATGTGCGCCGACTCTTCCGTGGGCGTCACCTCGCTCAGGCTCACGAAGACGGTCGCGCCGCCGACCTTGCCGGCCGCCTCGGCCTCGACCGCCTCGCGCGCCCGCCGCGAGAGCCAGTCCTGCGCGCGGAGCTCGTCGACGATCGCGCCACGGATCCGGAGCTTCGCGTAGCCGGCGAACGTCTCGCCGTCGCTGCCGCCGTTCTTGCGGAGCGAGTCGACGAGCCCGAGCATCCCTGCGCTGAGCAGATCGTCGCGCTGCACGTTGGGCGGCAGGTGCCGCGACACCTGGCGCACCAGCTTGCGGACGAGCGGGAAGTACCCCTTCAGCACCTCCGGACGGAGCGGCGCGCCCGGCGGCTCGCGGCGCTGCAACCCGCTCGCGCAAGCCGCCTCGGTACACGGCGGGCAGCTCGCGCCGCTGTCCGGCTCCGCGGCGGGCCACCCCTCCTCGTACGCGCAGGGGGACGGGGTCTCCGCAGATTCCCAGATGTCGTGCGCGCAGCTCGACGTGACCTCTACGGACTCCCACGCATCGCGCGCCGCGACGGGCTCCTGCGCCGCGGCGCCAGGCACAGCGTCCAGCGCGTCGAGGTCGACCGCGCCGGGCGCCTCGAGCATCGCGCGATCACACGTGACGACCGGGCACGTCGTGCCCAGGATGACCGGCTGGACAAACTCTTCCCCGTCACAGCACGGGGGGAGTGGCCTGGGAGGAGCAAACTCCTCCCGCTGCAGTCGGGTCGATTGCTGCACGTGAGGTGGATTGGTGCCACAACTCTCGCAGCGTGCAAGGTAGAGCCGTGCAATTGTGTCTGGTGCGGATGTTCAGTGTGTGGAAACTAGCCAGCGACCTGGGCAGCTCACTTTCCCGTCGCTGACGTGCCAGGAGCCGGGGTGGGTGTTCCTGCACCCACGCTCTTCGGCGGCGCGCTACCGCTGCGCCCCGCATCCGAATTTGTCCCTGTAGTATTCAAGGGTTGCGCCTGAGTGGCGCGGGGCTCACCTGACCCATACACCTCCTCCTCCGCCGAGACGGGGACATCGCGCGCTGCCTCGTCGGCCGCGACAGAGCCCTTGGCGCCCTCGTAGCGCGGCGCCTCTCCAGGCCTCGAGTAATCCACCCAGTAGACCTTGTCTGATCGGACGTCCAGGTGAACAAAGGTCGAGTTGGGGTAATATCCGACACCCGCGTTGCGAAAACCGCGGCAGAAATCGCGGACCACGGTGTTGGGCACGCCCTCGACCATGAAGTCGACCGCGCGACCGAAGTTGTGGTTGGAGTGCGGGGTGTACTGGGTCGGAGAGTAGGGGCGATAACCGCTGACGACGCGGACCGTCCTGCCGCCGAAGTGGTCGCTGACCATGCCGATCAGCGTGGCCAGGCGCGGATCGATCGGAATCGAGGCGGTGGGGGACGCGCGCATCAGCCGGCTCAGCTTGGGGAGGGCCTTGGGGACGAGGCGCCCTTTCGGCGTGAGCACCCGGAGCTCGAGCCGCTCGGCGCCGCGCACCAGGCGGACCCATCCGGGGCGCTTGGGCCGCTGGGTGTAACGCTTGTTCGGCGGCAGCGACCGGGCATCTGCCTTCGCGTCCCGCTTCATCGACCCCTTGCCCAGGGGACGGGTCTCGGCGACCCGCTGCTTGGCGCTGGCGCCGCGGCCCCGCTCCGGCTCGTTGCGCAGCGAGGCCGCCGCCCGGCCGGGCGTGGCCCGCGTGGAGCGCGCGACGGGCTTGCCCCGCTCGGGGATCACGAGGACGAGGCCCGGGTGGATCCGCTGGCCAGGCTTGAGCCCGTTCGCCTCGCGGAGCGCGTCGACCGTGATCCGGTAGCGCTTCGCGATCTTGCCGAGCGTCTGGCCGGCGTAGACCGTGTGCTGGCCGTCCTCGGCGCGCTCGGCGAGCGCCGCGCCGGGGGCGGCGCTCAGGAGAAAGGCCGCCGCGAGGGCGGCGACCATGGACCGCAGGCGCGACGGCCGCGGGCGGGGCTCCATCGCGGTCCCGGAACGGAGGCCGCCGGTGCCGCACAAACGGGAGATCTCCGGATGCATGAGGGGACTCTGACCTGACCTCATCCGTGCCCGACGACCGAGCCCCGGACGGTGCTACCCTGGGCTGGCGCGCGCCTGCCGGCTCGACCGGCGGCGCCGTGCCGCATATCGAGCTTCGATAGGCGGGCGAGAGGCAAGCGTAAAGCGGTTTTTTGCCCCGCGATCGGCTGGGGTGCGAAGCTTCGCCAGAAGCGGCCAGAAGCGATCAGAGGGGATCGGGCGCCCGGGAGACCGGGCAACGCGGCCCGGCCTCCCTTTCTTCATCGAGGCGGGCGCGGATCAGGACGGACGGGATGTCGGAAGGCAAGAACTTGATCGGGGTCGACATCGGATCGAGCGCGATCAAGATCGCTCAGATCAAGGAAGGCCGTAAGGGCTACGGCCTCGTGCGGCTCGGCTACGCGCCGCTCGCGCCGCAGGCCATCGTCGATGGCCATGTGATGAACGCGCAGGCCATCGTCGAGGCGCTCGGCCGCGCCTTCTCGGAGGCCAGGATCCGCCAGCGCGAGATCGCGCTCAGCATCAGCGGTCAGGCGGTCATCATCCGCAAGATCACGGTGCCGCTCATGACCGCCGCCGAGCTGGACGAGCAGATCCAGTGGGAGGCCGAGCAGCACATCCCCTTCGACATCAAGGACGTGCACGTCGACTACGAGGTGCTGCGCCGCCGCCCCGAGGCCGGGCAGATGGACCTCTTGCTCGTCGCCGCGAAGCGCGACGAGATCAACGACTACACCCAGATCGCCAGGAACGCGAAGCTCAAGCCCATGGTGGTCGACATCGACGCGTTCACCGTCCAGAACCTGTTCGAGGTGAACCGCGGCGTCCCGCCGGACCAGACGTTCGCGATCATCAACGTCGGCGCGAGCCTCGCGTCGATCAACATCGTGTCGCGCGGCGCGAGCGCGTTCACCCGCGACATCGGCAACGGCGGCAACTACATCACCGAGCAGATCCAGCGGAAGCTCGGGATCAGCTTCGAGCAGGCCGAGGAGTTCAAGTGCGCCAGCGTGACCTCGGGCCCGGGCGGCGTGCCCGCCCAGGTCATCGAGACCATCGAGCAGGTGTGCGACTCCATCGCCGGGGAGATCCAGCGCTCGCTCGACTTCTTCCTGGCCACGAGCGGTGAGGGCGACATGCACCGCATCTACCTGACCGGCGGCTCGTCCAACCTGCCGGCGCTGCCCGCCGCGATCGGGCGGCGCGCCCGGGTCGCCGTCGAGCTGATCCAGCCGATGGAGCGCATCACCGTGGAAGCGAAGGAAGTCAACCAGGAGCTGCTCCGGCTCCGGGCGGCGCAGTTCTGCGTCTCGCTCGGGCTCGCGATGCGCAAGGACCGGGAGAAGCGCTCGTGATTCGCGTCAACCTGCTCCCGCAGCGGCGCGGCGCGCGCGGGGCCGCTCCCCAGGCGAGCCAGCGGTGGCTGCTCGTCACGCTCGGCGTCGTGATCCTCGAGATCGTCGCGCTCTTCCTCTTCCATCAGACGAAGGTCGAGGAGCTCGGGGAGCAGACGCGGAAGAACTCGGTGCTCCAGAGCCAGATCCAGGACATCCGCACGCTCGTCGCGAACCACGAGGAGATCAAGAAATCGCTCGAGGTCCTCCGCGCGCGCGAGGACGCGATCGCGAAGCTCCAGGCGGCGCGCAGCGGGCCGACGGCGGTGCTGCTCGAGCTCGCGCAGCTGCTCACGAACGGCAAGGGACCGACCGCCGACCCGGACAAGCTCGCGCAGCTCCGCAAGGAGAACCCGCTCGCCGTCTACAACCCCTCCTGGGACAGCCGGCGGCTGTGGCTCTCGAGCTACATCGAGTCCGATCGGACCGTCCGCGTCGAGGGGCTCGCGCGCGACGGCACCGACGTCTACGAGCTCGCCCAGCGGCTCAAGCTGTCGTCGTACTTCCACGACGTGCAGCTGCTGCCGGGGAAGAAGGAGAACGAGAAGGCGTCGCGGCTCGAGCTCGTCTCGTTCGCGCTGCAGCTGAAGGTGAGGTACTGATGGCCACGAAGCCCCAGCCCGTGCAGGCCGGCTCGGCGCTCGACCGGCTGCCGCCGCTCGCGAAGGTCGGCGTCGGCGCGCTCTTCGCGGCGCTCGTCGGCATCCTGTACTTCGTCGGCTTCTACGCCGAGGTGGACTCGCAGATCGAGGGCGCCGTCCAGAAGCAGCAGTCGCTCCAGGCGGAGCTCACCAAGGCGCAAGCGTCGAAGGCCGCCTACCAGAAGGACCTCGACGAGAAGACCCGCCGCGAGCAGCTGAGCCGTGAGCAGAAGAAGATCCTCCCGGACGAGTCCGAGACGCCGGCCTTCCTCTCCGCGATCCAGGGCGTCGCGACCGTCTCCGGCGTCAACCTGACGTCATGGAGCCCCACCGACGAGGTCGCGCAGGAGTTCTTCTCCAAGGTGCCGATGAAGCTGACGCTCTCCGGCAAGTTCCACCAGGTGGCGAAGTTCTTCCACGGCGTGGGGCAGCTCGACCGCATCATCAACCTCGAGGAGGTCCAGATCAAGGAGCCGAAGGTCGTGGGGTCCGACGTGGAGGTCGAGGTGGAGTGCCTCGCGACCGCGTTCCGCGCCGTGCGCGCGGGGGAGACCCCGTCGAGCGGCGTGAAGCGGCGGGGCGCCGGAGGTGTGCGGTGAACGCTCGCCGGATGCTGCTGCTCGCCCTCGGGGCGACCACCGCCGCGGCCCTCTCGCTCACGGGGTGCGAGGACGAGCCGGTCGTCACCTCCAGCCAGACGGGCGCGAAGGCCAAGCCGCAGGCAAGCGCCTCGCCGCCGCGTACCCCCGCGGCCGGCGCGTCCGCCGCCGCGGACGCCGGCGTGCCCGAGCTGCCGCCGCTGCCGCTCCGGGAGTTCCAGGAGGCCGATTTCTCCGAGAGCGACCGGAGCCGCGACCCGTTCCGGAGCTTCGAGTCGCTCTTCGCGACGCAGGTCCGGGGGCGGGTGACGATCCAGCGGCAGGTCCTCGTGGATCGCTTCGCGCTCGACGAGCTCAAGCTGGTCGGCGTCGTCTCGCGCGCGCCCGCCCGCGCGCTGCTCACCGATCCGACGGGGCTCGGGTGGGTGGTGAAGGTGGGCGACTTCGTCGGCAAGGCCGAGATCGTGCACGCCGGCGGCCCCACGGGCGTCGACGTGGCCGTGAACTGGCGCGTCGATCGGATCCGCGACTCCGACCTCGTCTTCATCCGCGAGGACCCGTCGCACCCGGAGATCCCGCCGACCACGCGCGTGATCGCGCTGAGGCCGCTCGGCGAGGCGAACGAGCCGACCTTCGGCTCGCCCTGACCGCCACGAATTGGGCCCGGCCAGGGCACCCGAAGTAGCTTCCCGGCAGCGTGACGCAGATCTCGCGTCACCGCGAAGCGGGAGTGCAATGAAGAGCAATCGAGACTATCGCCCGAGGCGGGGCGCGCTTCGCCGTGCTGCGGCACTCGGGATGATGTTGACCCTCGGCGCTCCTGCGGGAGACGCAGACGCGGCCGCCCCGATCCAGGTCAGCGACGTCAGGCTCACGGCGCCCTCAGAGGGCAGGGCCGAGATCGTGGTCGCGACGAGCGGGGCGCCGCGCTTCTCGGCGCGCGTGGCAGACGGCGGCAAGCGGCTCCTCGTCGACCTGGAGGGCGCGGAGTCGTCGGCGGGGGCACCCGGCGCGATCACGGACGGCAACGCGATCGTGGCGGGGGTGATGACCCAGGGGTTCGGCAAGGCGGCGCAGCGCACGACGCGGGTGCTCGTGCAGCTCGCGCGCCCGGCGGCTTACCGGATCCGCGCCGAGCAGGGCGCGCTCGTGATCGAGCTCGCCGCCGCCGACGCGACCGCGCCCATGGCGGCGCGGGCCCCGGCCTCGCCCCAGGCGGCGGCGCCGGCGCGCGAGCCGGCGACGATCACCGACGTGCGCTTCGAGCACCAGGCGACGCTCGATCGGGTCATCATCGAGCTCTCGTCGATCCCGAGCTACCGCGAGTCGACCGGCAGGGCCGGCCGCCGCGTCATCGAGCTCAGCGGCGTCCGGCTGCCCGACGCCCTCCAGCGCAAGCTCGACGTCGGCGCCTTCGGCGGCCCGGTGCGGGCGATCTCGACGTTCCGGCGCAACAGCGACGGCTCCAGGGT
>JAICEP010000297.1 GCA_025924095.1 Sorangium sp. | reverse complement strand
ATCATCATCGGCGGCAGCTTGAGCAGCACCGAGCTCTTCGAGTTCAGGAATATCAGCGACGCCACGGGCAACCTGATCGTCGAGCTCAATCCGAACAGCGCCGCCGTGCAACGCACGCTCGCGCGAGCGAACGGCAGCGGGGAGGGTCTGCTCCAGATCTTCGCCCCCAACCGCATCCTGCGCGTCATGGTCCGAGGTCAGACCCAGTTCCAGTATGGAGTGATCGAGAGCGCCAACGTGCAGGGCAATCCGCCCACCCTCATCGCCATCACCCTCAAGTTGGATCCCGGCCTGCCGAGGCTGGAGGGGCTCGCTCGGTGCGGCGTGACCCCCGGCGGCAACACCGGCGACGGTGGATGGGTGAACGTCGTCAACCGCGTGCGCTACGAGATCCGGAGCCTCGTCGGCCAGGCGACGCCATACGCCCCTCTCGTGACGCCCATCGTGCCGACGCAGACCGGCGACAACGGCCGCACCGAGCTCGTACGGGTCGAGCTCGACGATGAAGATGAGCCGATCCTGGAGACGCTCGAGCTCATCGCCGAGTACGCCGTCGATCTCAAGTTCGGGATCTCCACCGCGGTAGAGAGCGGTGTTCCGGGCGTGACAAATCCTACCATCCAGCGGTTTCCGATCACCGCGACCGACAACGCAAACGTGTACGGCATCGCCGCCGAGAACAGCCAGTTAGGGGCCTTGCCGGAGCGCGTGCGGTCGGTCCAGGTCCGGCTCTCGACTCGCACCCGGGCGCCCGATCGCGACGTCGACCTCCCCGGGGGCCCCGACGGCCGCAGGCGCAGGTTCCTGATCCCTGGCATCGTCACCGGCGTCGACACTCTGTCGAGCACGGTGCCTGCTGGAGCCCCGCCGGTGTTCGCCCGGATGCGCACGCTCTACGCCGACATCGCGCTCCCGAACCAGGCCTACGTCACATGGTAAGCTCAAGCATCGCCCGGGCCCGCAGGCGCTCCCGCGAGCGGGGCGCCGCCGTGTTCATCGTCGTGCTGGTCATCACGATGCTCACCGCCATCGGACTGTTCGCGGCCCACGCCGCCACGCTGTCGACCATCGCCAGCGGCCATGAGCGCCGGATGACGCAGACGCATTACCTCACCGAATATGCGATGCTGCTCGCGATCGCCGAGATCGAGCGACAGGGCGGCCTGGACGGGATGCCCAGATCGGCGACCTGCTCGGTCATCACCGACGAATGCTGGTCCTTCCTGCCGCACACCTTCAACGCGGCGGAAGATCTCGTGGAGCCGCCCGCGCCCGATTCACCGGGGAGCCTCGGGCGCGCCGCCGTCCAGTGGATCGCCAAGGTGGAGATCACCGACAAGATCAAGCCCGCGATAGGGAATCGCGCCGGCAGCGATCAGGGTGGCCAGAACGCCGTGAACGCCGATTACTGCACGGTCACCATGAACGCGCGGCTCATCGCCTGGCCCGGCGACCCGGCCCTGGCCCTGGCCGCCGAGGGCAGCCAGGAATCCATGTCCGTCGTTGCCGATGTCCTCTGCTCGAAGTGACGAACCGGAGCGCACGATGCGAAACCTGACGAAGGTCCTTGTCACGATGGGCTCCGCGGCGACGGTCAGCCTCCTCGCCGCACGCGCGCGCGCGCAGGCCGTCGATGTCGAGCCACCGCTGCCGAACGTCCTCTTGCTCGTCGACACGTCGGGCTCGATGGAGAAGACGGTGGCGGGCGGAGAGCCGGACTGCAACCCGCTCACGCCCCCCGCCTCGGAGGACCTGAAGAGCCGCTGGACGAAGCTCGTCGAGTCGCTCACCGGCCCGATCCAGGACTTCTCGTGCTACGCGCAGCCCCGCACCCAGTCCGAGTTCATCGACGAGTTCAGCATCGACTCGGAGCCGCCGTACGACGCGAACTACTATATCCCCTTCCATCGCCTGCTCTCCAACGGCTGCACGCCTGGGCCCGGGTCGACCTACGGCAGCGTGGGATGGCACAGGTACGACGATGCGGCCCAGGCCTGCGCGTGGCCCGCGCAGGGACCCGGCCTGCTGGACGTTTACCGGGACCGGATCCGGTTCTCGCTCATGACGTTCGACACGCTCCCCGACGCGGGCACCGGGCTCGCCGGCAGCGTGCCCAACGCCGCGACCGGCATGCGCGGGATGTGGAGCTACTTCCTCGGGTTCGAGAGCGGCACAGGCTACCCGGCGCGGGGCAACCCGCCCGACTGCGCCGTCGAGGACGTGGAGGTCGGCGCCAGGAACCCGGCCGCGCCGCTCTGGGAGGGGCCGCTCATCCCCTTCCCGACCTACACCGCCGACATCACCGAGGTGCGCACGCGGAACGATCGCATCCAGAACGCGCTCATCGCGACGCGCCCGTACGGCGCCACGCCGCTCGCGGGGATGCTGTCCGACGCGAAAAACTACATCCTCGACGAGGCCTCGATCTGGGAGGGCCAGCCGCTCGGGCCGCGCAACGATCCGTACATCAGCGGCGGCTGCCGCAAGACCTCGGTCGTGCTCATCTCCGACGGCGAGCCGAACCTCGATCTGCGCCCGACCTGCGCTTCGGGCCCGGGCCCCGGCCCGGAAGGGACGGGCTGCCCTTACGAGGAGCCGCACGTCATCGCGCACACGCTCAACACCCACGTGAACCAGAACCGGCGCGTGCCGACCTATACCGTCGGGTTCGGCCTCTCCACGGAGGCGGGCACCGACTGCTCGGCGATCTCCTCGTCCGATTTTCTGACCGGCGGGCTCTGCGACAGCGCGACCGGCGCGCTCAAGGCGTGCTGCACGCTCGCGCGCATCGCCATCGAGGGCGGGACCGATCGCGGCTACTTCCCGGACGACGCCAACGAGCTGTCCGCCGTGATGTCGCAGATCTTCGCGCGCATCGCCGCGAACTCGACGAGCCGCACCCTCCCCGTCTTCGCCACGGCGGCCACGACCGTGGACAACGGCAGCGCCGCCGCGGGGGTCGCCTACCAGTTCGGCGCCTCGTTCAGCCCGCCGCCGGACGGCTCGCTCTGGAGCGGCAACCTCGAGCGCAAGCGCTTCGTCTGCGAGTCGGTGCTCGGCGTGATGACGACGAAGCTGGAGGACTTCGACCCCAGCAAGGGCGACGACTTCGCGGCCAACGTCAGCTCGAACGATCGGCCGCGGAGGTTCTTCAGCGTGATCGGCGACCTCGACCCCACCACGCAGGAAATCTGGTCGCAGCGGAGCATCCGCGCCGCGGCCGCCGACGAGGACGGGCTCAGCGACTACACGGGCACGGAGACCGGCGGCGGCGCACCGGCGATCGCGGGGACGTTCGCGAGCGAGCTCCGCAGCGCGCCGCGCGCGCTCAACCTCGATCCCAGCGCCGCCGTCCCCCCGCAGTGCTCGGGCGGGCTGCTGGAGAACACCGCCGAGAGCTGCGCCGAGCGCCTCATCGATTGGGAGATCGGCGAGCCGATGCCCGCGAACGTCGCCTCCCGCGATGGCAACGAGCTCGGCAGCATCTACCACTCCACCCCGGTCGTCGTGGGGCCGCCGCGCGACTACATCCCCGATGATTCGTACAGGCTCTTCGCGGAGCAGCCCGCCCAGGCGAACCGGCCGCTCGTGCTCTACACCGCCACGACCGACGGGCAGCTGCACGCCTTCCAGGTGACGGCGGCGACCGCGATCGACGACCTCAAGGTGGACCGGGTCGAGAACAACGAGCTCTGGTCCTTCCTGCCGCCCTACGTCCTGCCTCGGCTCCTCCAGACGTTCAACCAGCAATCGATCCTGCTCGACGGCGCGCCCGTCGTGAAGAACGTCGTCTTCGAGCGCACGCCGGCGCAGCTCAGCGGCGCCAACGCGACGTGGAACACGGTGCTGCTCGCCGGCGGCGGCCTCGGCGGCGGCTTCTACTACGCGCTCGACGTGACGAACCCCCACGCGCCGCGGTTCCTCTGGCAGCTCTCCACCGACCGCGCCGGCAACGCGCTGTTCGGCGAGACGACCCCGACGCCGGCCATCGGCATGGTCGAGATGGAATCCGAGGGCGTGATCCGGGAGATCGCGGTCGCCATCCTGCCCGGCGGCTCCGCCCCGCTCGACACGAGCCAGCCCGCGTGCCCCCGGCAGAGCGCGACGTACCCGCTCTTCTATCCGACCGGCGACCTGGCGGTCCGCGGCTCGGTCCGGTGCTGGGGCGGCGCGGGCAGCGGCAACCCCGTTGGCCCGGCGCGCTCGCTCACGATCGTCCGGCTCGACACCGGCGAGGTGATCCGCACGTTCCGGGGCCACACCGACGAGGCGCCGACCTTGAACTCGTCGCGGCTCCAGGTTGTCGACTTCGACTCGCCGATCACCGGCGTCCCGGTGCCGTTCCCAGCGGGGGTCGGCGAGGTCGCCGAGCGCATCTACGTCGGGGACGCCGACGGGACGCTCTGGCGCGTCAGCCTGTCGAGCACGAACCCGGAGCAGTGGAACGTGTCCCTCGCCTGGGACGCGTACTCGATCGCGGGCGACACCGCGGCGAGCAGCCAGCCGATCGAGACGACGCCGGTCGTGACCACCGATCCGCTCGGCAACACGGTCATCCTGTTCTCCACCGGCGATCAGGAGGCGTTCACGGCGGGCGGCGGCATCGAGACGCGGGTCTGGTCGATCACCGAGAAGCCGCACAACACGACCCTGCGCTTCACCGAGAACTGGGTCGTGCCCTTCACGAACGGCAAGCGCGTGACCGGGCCCATCTCCCTCTTCAACGGCTGCGCGTACTTCGCGACGTTCACGCCCGCGGTGCCCGGGACCTACGCGTGCGCCGACGGGCGAGGCTCGATCTGGGGCGTCGACTACCTGCTCGACACCGAGGAGGAGGGAACCCCGAACCCCTGCCTCGTCGTCGATCCGCTCGCGCCTCCCGAACACGAAGAGCTTCAGGATCCGGGCACGGTCGTCTTCGGCGTCGCCGTGACCCAGAAGCCGACCTGCGTGGACACGGAGGAGTACAACGATCCGTACTTCGGCGTGCAGACGATCAGCCGGCAGTCCAGCCCGCCCGAGTTCCAGCTCGTGTTCCACACCGGCGCCGCGGGCCAGCAGGACGCCCAGGGGGGCGAGACGCGCACGAGCACGAAGACGCTGCAGCCGCCGCGCAAGGTCGTTAAGATCGACTCGTGGGCGACCCTCGTCGAATGAAGCGCGGCGTCCTGTCGCGCGCCGCCGTGGCGCTCGCCGCGGTGTTCGCGTGCGCGTCGGCCGCGCTCGGCTGCCGCAGCGACGCGGGCGCGCCGGCGCCGCCGCCGCCGCCGCCGAGCGAGGCCGCGGCGCCGAGGCCGCCGGTCGACCAGGCGCTGCCGGGCGAGCTCGCCGAGGGCGTCGAGCAGGCGTTCGGCCTGCCCATCCCGCGGCGCATGAAGGTGCGCGCGCGCTTCTCCGATGCCGTCTTCGCGGTCGGGGAAATCCCGGCCGAGCGGGTGGCCAATTACGTGCGCACGCGCGTGCTCGCCGGCAACGTCGAGACCGGGCCGGCGAAGACGATCTTCTCGCGCGCGACCGTGAAGAGCGCGCCGCACCGGAGGATCCGCATCGAGGTCGTCTCGCGCGCGCACGTCTCGGAGCTCGTCGTCCGCGACGAGACCCGACCGCCTGCGGAGCGGGGGCTGTCCGTCGAGGAGCGCTGGCGTCGCAACGGGCTCACGCCGGACGGCAAGGTGCTCGATCCCACCCGCCTCGAGTGAGCGCGGCACCGGCGCGGCGTCGGCGGCGGCGGCCTCGACATGGCGCGCCGCGGGGGGCCGCCGCGCCGGTCGACATCCCCGACCTTTCGAAGTAGATCGCGCCCGTGTCGACCAAGCCGCTCCCCACCGCTCCGCTCCGCAGGACCCCGCTCTACGACGAGCACATCAAGCTCGGCGGCCGCATGGTCCCGTTCGCCGGCTGGGAGATGCCGGTCCAGTACAAGGGCGTGACCGAGGAGCACCGGGCGGTGCGCACCGCCGCCGGGCTCTTCGACGTCTCGCACATGGGCGAGGTGATCCTGAGCGGCGAGCACGCCGGGCAGGTCGTCGACTACCTCGTCACGAACGACGTCAAGAAGCTGGAGGACGGCCAGGCGCTCTACACGTGCGCGTGCAACGAGGTCGGCACGATCCTCGACGATTTCATCGTTTACCGGATCGACGCGCGGCAGTGGCTCATCGTCTGCAACGCGTCGAACCGCGACAAGATCGCGGCCCACGTCCGGAGCGCGGCGCAGGGCCACTGCAGCTTCGAGGACGCGTCGGACCGCACGGCGATGATGGCGCTCCAGGGGCCGAAGGCGCTCGACATCGTCGCGCTCGCGGGCGGCGACGGCCCGGCGCTGCGCGAGCTGCCGCCGTTCCACTTCCGCGACGCGACGCTCGCCGGCGTCCGCTGCACCGTGGCCCGCACCGGCTACACCGGCGAGGACGGCATCGAGATCTTCTGCTCTCCGTCCGACGCGCAGCGGCTCTGGCGCGCGCTCGTCGAGCTCGGCGGCCCGCTCGGCCTCGAGGCGACGGGCCTCGGCGCGCGCGACACGCTCCGCCTGGAGGCGCGCCTGTCGCTGTACGGCAACGACATCGACGAGACGACGAACCCGATCGAGGCGGCCCTCGGCTGGGCGGTGAAGCTCGACAAGGGCGACTTCGTCGGGCGCGCCGCGCTCCAGCGCATCAAGGAGGAGGGGCCCGCGCGCAAGCTGATCGGCTTCGAGATGGTGGGGCGCGGCATCGCGCGCCACGGCTATCCGCTGCTCGACGCCGGCGGCGCGAAGGTCGGCGTCTGCACGAGCGGCAGCCCGGGGCCGACCGTCGGCAAGAACATCGGGCTCGGCTACCTGCCGGTGTCGATGGCCCAGGTGGGGACCGCGTTCCAGGTCGACTGCCGCGGGCGCACGGTCGAGGCGGTCGTGGTCAAGACTCCATTCTACAAGCGGGCCTGACGCGCGGCTGCGCGGGCGCGTGGCGCGCGCGGCGCGTTGGCCGAGCGGCCGCGCCGAGACGACCAGAGACCCAGGTTGGCAAGGCAAAGGGAGAAGAAGTCACATGGCGAGCGATGATGTGCGAACGGACCGGCGGTACTCGAAGGACCACGAGTGGACAAAGCAGGAGAACGACCACGTCGTCGTCGGGATCACCGCCTTCGCGGTCGATCAGCTCGGCGACATCACGCTGGTCAACCTCGACGTGAAGCCGGGCGACACGATCACCGCGGGCACGGCCTTCGGCACGATCGAGAGCGTCAAGACGCTGAGCGACCTGTTCGCGCCCGTGAGCGGCAAGGTCACGCGCGTGAACGGCGACCTCGAGAGCCGCCCCGAGCTCGTGAACGAGGACTGCTACGGCGCGGCGTGGATGATCGAGGTCGCGCCCTCGGACCCGGGCGAGCTCGGCGCGCTCATGGACCCCGCCGCCTACGCCGAGCTCCTGAAGACCGCGGCGCACTGAGCGCCGATCCCCCTCCCGATCCCCCTTCCCGCTGCACGACACCATGCGCTACCTGCCCCACACGCCCGAGGAAATCACCGAGATGCTGCAGGCCGTCGGCCTGTCGTCGCTCGAGGAGCTCTACAGCGCGATCCCGAAGGAGGCGCGCCTCACGCGCCCGCTCTCGATGGATCCCGCCCTCGATGAGGCCTCGCTCATGAGGCACCTCGAGGAGCTCGCGCAGAAGAACCGCGCCGGGCGCATGCTCTCGTTCCTGGGCGCCGGCGCCTACGAGCACCACTTCCCGCCGGCCGCCGATCAGCTGCTGCTCCGCAGCGAGTTCTACACCGCCTACACGCCGTACCAGCCCGAGGTCTCGCAGGGCACGCTCCAGGTGATCTTCGAGTTCCAGACGATCGTGAGCGAGATCCTCGGGCTGCCGGTCGCCAACGCGTCGATGTACGACGGCGCGAGCGCGGTCGCGGAGGCCGTGTTGATGGCGCGCCGGCTCACGGGGCGCGAGCGCACGGTGCTGTCCGAGGGCGTGCACCCCGACTATGTCGGCACGGTCGAGACGTACGTGCACGGCATCGGGACCGGCAAGGCGTCGCTGGTCCGCGTCGGCGTCGGCCGCGACGGCGCGGCGGACGTCGACGCGCTGACGCGGGCGATCGACGACACGACCGCGTGCGTGGTGGTCGGCTATCCGAATTTCTTCGGCGCCGTGGGCGACATCCGGAGGGTGGCCGAGGCGTGCCACCAGAAGGGCGCGCTGCTTGTCACGGTCACGCTGGATCCGTACGCGCTCGCGCTGCTCGAATCGCCGGGCGCGCTCGGCGCCGACATCGCGGTGGCGGAGGGCCAGCCCCTCGGGCTGCCGCCGCAGTACGGCGGCCCGAACGTCGGTCTGTTCGCGTGCAGGAACGACCGCAAGTACCTCCAGCAGGTGCCCGGCAGGCTGGTCGGCGAGACGGTCGACAAGCACGGGACCCGGGGGTACGTGCTGACGCTCGCCACGCGCGAGCAGCACATCCGCCGGGAGCGGGCGACGAGCAACATCTGCACGAACAGCGGCCTGTGCGCGACGGCGGTCACGATGCGGATGTGCATGCTCGGCAAGCGCGGCTTCGTCGAGGCGGCGCGGCAGTGCCTCGCGAAGGCGGAGCACCTCAAGCGGGAGATCGCGCGGCTCGACGGGTACGCGTTGCCGCTGCCGGCGCCGACGTTCCACGAGTTCGTCGTGAAGGTCCGCGGCGGCGACGCCGGCAAGCTCACGCGGGCGCTGGCCGAGCAGGGCGTCATCGCGGGGCTGGATCTCGGCCGGATCGACGCCCGGCGGCGGGACGAGCTCCTCGTCGCCGTGACCGAGCGGCACAGCCGCGCGGACCTCGACCGGCTCGTGCAGGCGCTCGCGGGGTTCCCGGGCTGATAGAGAGGCACACGGCGGGGGGGGAGCACCGGCCTGTTCGGTGTTCTTTCGGTGTTCTAGCGCGGGTGCGGTCCGGGGGCCGCGCCGCCGAAGTGATTCACGATCTGCTGCGCGATCTGCCGCAGGATCGGCCCGCCCGCGCTGCTCACGAGGAGCTCCAGGCCGGGCACCAGCACGACACGCTCCCAGCGTTCCGCCGCGT
>JAICEP010000296.1 GCA_025924095.1 Sorangium sp. | reverse complement strand
GGCGACTTCGATCCGCAGAAGGCGCGCGACACCATCGAGCGGTACTTCGGCGGCATCCCGGGGCAGCCGGTCCCCGCGGCGCCCACGCCGCCGCCCGTGAAGCTGAGCGGCGTCGTGCGGCAGACGATCGAGGACAACGTGAACCTCCCCAAGGTGGTCATGGCCTGGCACAGCCCCGCGCGCTTCGCGCCGGGCGACGCCGAGCTCGACCTCCTCGCGACGGCGCTCGAGCAGGGCAAGGCGAGCCGCCTCTACAAGGCCCTCGTCTACGACAAGGCGCTCGCCCAGGAGGTGAGCGCCCTGCAGAGCTCCGGCGATCTCGGCTCGACGTTCACCGTCGAGGCGATCGCGCGGCCGGGCGTGCCGCTCGACAAGCTCGAGGCCGCCATCGACGCCGAGCTCGCCCGGGTGCGCGACGAAAGGCTGAGCCGCGAGGAGCTCGACCGCGCCAGGAACCAGTACGAGACCGCCTTCGTGACGGCGCTCGAGTCGGTCGCCGGCCGGGCCTCGATGCTCAACCGGTACGAGACGTGGACGGGCCAACCCGGGTTCGTGGAGCAGGACCTGAAGCGCTACCGCGACGCGACCGCGGCGTCGCTGCAGGCGGTCGCGAAGAGCACGCTCGACCCGGACGCGCGGGTGATCCTGCGGGTCGTGCCGAAGGGCAGCGACGAGACGAAGAAGGCGGTGACGAAATGAGAGCGAGGAACGCAGGCGCGATGATCGCGCTGCTCGCCGCGGCGGCCGGCTGCGAGCCGAAGGCCCCGGCGCAGTCCCCGGCCCGGGCGGAGGCGCCGCGATCCAGCGCCCCGGCCACGGCCGCCCAGCCCGCGGACCCGATCGGGCCCAAGCCGGAGCTGCCCAGGCCGGAGCCGTTCACGCCGCCGGCGCCCGTGGTGCTCGACGGGCCGAACGGCGCGAAGGTGTGGCTGCTCGAGCGCCACACGCTGCCGATCGTGTCGGTGTCCGTCGCCGTCGCGTCGGGATCGGCGGACGATCCGAAGGGCGCGGCGGGCCTCGCCCACATCACGGCCAGCATGCTCGACGAGGGCGCAGGGCAGCGCAGCGCGGTCGAGCTCTCCAGCGCGATCAACGACCTCGGCGCGACGCTCTCGGTCGGGGCGCGCGCCGACGGGAGCCTCGCGACCCTCTCCGTGCTGAAGAAGAACTTCGGCAAGGCGTTCACGCTCCTCGCCGACGTCGTCGCGCGCCCGCGCTTCGAGGCGAAGGAGTGGAAGCGCGTCAGCGAGCTCTGGCAGAACGACCTGAGGAAGCGCGGCGACGACCCGACGCGGGTCTCGGCGCTCGTCTCGACGGCCGCGCTCTACGGGCCGGGCACGCCGTACGGGCACCCCGTCGAGGGCCTGCTCGCGGACGCCAGGTCGATCGGGCTCCCGGCCGTCAAGGCGTTCTACAAGACGGCGTGGCGCCCCGATCGCGCGGTGATCACGGTGGTCGGCGACATCACCCGGGACGAGGTGATGCAGGCGATCTCGCGCGACCTCGGGACGTGGTCCGCCAAGGGCGCCGCGCCGGCCGCCAAGGGCGCGCCGGCCGGCGCCGCACCGGCCGCCAAGGGCGCGCCGGCCGGCGCCGCGCAGGCCGCGCCGGCCTGGAAGCCGCCGCGCCTCGTGCTCGTCGACCGCCCGGGGGCGCCGCAGTCGGTGATCGGGGTCGTGCGGGAGGGGGTCGCCGCGAGCGATCCGCGGCGGCCGCTGCTCCAGCTGATCAACACAGCGCTCGGCGGCTCGTTCACGTCGCGCTTGAACCAGAACCTGCGCGAGGACCACGGCTGGTCCTACGGCGCCGCGTCGGCGTTCAGCGAGACGAAGCAGCAGGGCGTCTTCGTGGCCCGGGCGTCCGTTGTCACCGAGGCGACCGGACCCGCCCTGAAGGAGATGCTCGCCGAGCTTGCCAAGATGGCAGACTCCGGGCTGACCCGGGACGAGCTGGCGAAGGTGCAGGCGCACGACCGCGCGGATCTCGTCTCCGCCTACGAGACGGCGAACCGCACCGCCCAGCGCCTCGGGACGCTGGCGCGGCTCCAGCTGCCCGAGACGTTCGACGGCGCCGCGAGCGAGGCGCGGCAGAAGGCGACGCTCGCCGGCCTCGCGGAGCTGGCGAGGGCGGTGGATCCCAAGGAGGCGACCCTCGTGGTCGTGGGCCCACGGCAGGAGATCCTGCCGCAGCTCCAGGCGATCGGCCTCGGCGAGCCGGAGGCGTGGGACGTCGAGGGGCAGCCGATCCAGCCGAAGAAGGCGCCCTGAGCGGCGCGCGCTCCTCCCGCCGCGCGGGCAGCGGGAGGAGCGGCCGCCGTCGCCGCGCCCTCAGGGCGAGGTCGGCTCGAAGTCGAGCGGGTTGCTCGGCGCGCCCTCGTGCAGGATGCCGTCGCCGAACCAGTACACGTAACGAGGCTCCTGGACGCCGTCGAGGTAGGCCTCCAGCCGGACGATGGCGCCCTCGGTCGTGGTGAACGTCATCGCGTCGATGTCCGAGCCGGTCTCGGCGTGGAGGTACGCGATGCCCTCGTCGACGAGGCGCGTCGCGTCCGTCTTCTCGAGGTCGGTCCCCACGATGTCGAACAGCTCGGACGACGTGTCCACCGAGGCGTAGAGGTCGAAGCTGCAGACGACCTTGGAGCTGTTTGTGTCGCAGGTCGTCCAGAGCTTCCACGTCCCGCCGGCCGCGTACTCGACGAAGATGCCGACGCCCTCGCCCGGCTCGCTGCTCAGGACGGCGTCCGTGTCGAGGGCGACGAGCCTCGGCTCGTCCGTGGGCGGCGGAGGGGCGTTGTTGCCCTCGTCGTCCTCGTCGTCCCAGTCGTCTTGCTGGTGGTGGTCGTCGTGGCGGCCGTCCTCGTCGACGACGATGCAGCCGGCCGACGCGAGGGGCGTGGCGACGAGAAGGAACGACCACAGCCCCAGTGAACGATGCTTCACGAAGTCAGCGAAAAACGTCATCGGATCTGCTCCTGCCCGTGGACATCGCAAGACGTGGACCAAGCGCTACCGCGACCGCGGGCGAGACGGCGCCGGCGCCGCCCTGCCCGGGGCCGGGCCCGACGGGATGTGGATCCTGGGGCGCGGGGACGACGGCGCGCTCGGGAAGGCGCGCGGCTTGGCGGCCGGCGCGCTCTGCTGCGGCGCCGGAATCACCTGCGGCCGTTGCGCCGGCGCCGACCGGTGCGGGACGGCGCGCGGCGTGGACGGCGCGGTGTCGACGCGCGGCGCGGGCGGCGCGGTGTGGACGCGCGGCGCGGGCGGCGCGGTGTGGAAGCGCGGCGTGGTGCGGACGCGCGGCGCTGGGACCCCCCGCGGCGCCGGAGCGGGGGCAGGCGACGGGGGCGCGACGGTCGCCGGCGACGCGCGGTGCGGCGCGCTCGCGCCGGCACGGGGCAGCGCGCCTCCATCGGAGAAGCCGCGCGGCCGAAAACCGGGCCTGGCGACGGGGGCCGGAGCGCCGCCGTCGTGCGCCCTCGGGGTGCGCAGCGAGGGCGCCGCGCGCCGGTCGCCGACCGGCGAAGAGGGCGCCAGGAGGGGGCGGCGCGACGGCGGGGGCGCGGAGCGCGCGCTCGGCGCCGCGCTCTTGCGTGCATAGGCGAGGGCGCGAGGATCCGCCTTGCCGCGGTGCCTCGGCGCGGACGACGAGGGAACGCCGGCCTCGGCGAGCGAGGGCGACGCGGGGCGATAGCTGCCAGGGCGGATCCCGTGGGGCGGGCCCGAGCGCCCCGCGCCTCGCCTGCCGTCCGGGCGGACGCCGTCGCGCCCGGTCCGGCTCACGGTCGGCCGCGCCGGCTTGTAGGTGTGCGAGTGCGCGGCGATGCGCCGGACGATCTCGCGATCGCGGACGACGTGCTGGTGGACGTGGTGGTGGAACACGTGCGTCGTCGGGCAGAAGACGTACGCCGCCGGGGGCACGGTCCACAGCGACAGCGCGACGCCGCTGCTCCAGTAATACGTGGGCGGCATCGGCGCCCAGCCGACGTAGCCGTAGTCGCCGACGCGCCAGACCACCCACGCCGGGGCGTAGACGCGCCCCGGGATCCACGACCAGCCGTGGGCGGAGATCCAGACCCAGCGGCCGTAGTGGAAGGGGATGTGACCCCACGCGTAGTCGCTGACCCACATCCACTCGCCGTCGTCGGTCAGCTCCCAGCGACCCGCGGTCTGGTAGGGCGCGAAATCCGGGCCGACCACGACCGCGGAAGGCACCCAGACCCTGCCGTAGCTCGGGTCGTCGACCCAGGTGCCGTACGGGGCGAGCGGCTCCTGGAATTCGACAAGGACGCTCGGGTCGGCGTCCTCGTACGCGTCCACCGCGATCTCTGCGCTCACGCCGACCTCGGCCTGGACCGGCTGGGTCTCGACGGGGTGTGAAGGCGCGGTCTCACCGGCGGCGGCGGGCTCGTCGGTCGTGTAGCCCTGCGGCAGGCCCTGGGCGGCGGCGCGGGGCGGCGCGGCGATCAACGCGACGAGCAGCGTGGCGAGCAGCGGCAGCGCGCCTCCGAGCCGGCGGAGCCGGGCCCTGAAGATGCCCGACGCCGCAGGCGCAGGGCGCGTAGGGGAAGCGGACGGGGGGAGAGGCATCGGGTGCATGATGGGTCCTTCTCGAAGGGGATGCCAGGCAGAGGTCGGGCCGGCCTCGGGCGTCCTCGGACCTCTTCAGACGTCCTCGCGCGCCGGAACAGTCACTGCGCCGTGCAAGCCTCGTTCCGGAGCTCGGCGCCGGCGTTCGTTCCACGCGGCGCGGCGTGCCGCCGGGGTCGCGCGCGGCGCGCCATCGCGTCCGCTGCCTCACTCGAGATCGCTGTCGTCGAGCGCCGGCGCCGCCTCGCCCGAGGGCGGAGGCTCTCGCGCGGGCAGCGCCTTCGGCAGGAGCGACAGCCGCGCGTGCGCGTCGGCCAGCTTGCGGTCGGCCTCGCGCAGGCGCCGGTTCAGCACCCGGATCACGGCGTCGGCGATCTCGGCCGTCTCCCGCACCGCCTCATGGAAATCCTCGGCGGAGACCCGGAGCAGCTCCGCGTCCTCGGTGACCACGGCCGTCGAGCCCCGCGGCTCGCTGTCGAACAGCGACATCTCGCCGAAGACGTCGTTCGCGCCGAGGCGCGCGATCTCGCGGCTGTCCAGGGTGAGGCTCACCTCGCCCGAGATGATCGAGTAGAGCGCGCCGCCCGGCTCGCCCTGGCGGAAGATGACGTCGCCCCGGACCAGCGAGACAACGAGCGAGCCGCGCGCCAGCGCCACGAGATCGTCGCCGGCCACGCGGGAGAAGAGCGGGACACGCTGGAGGAAAAGGACCTTCTCGATGGTTGTGTACATCTCGTCCTGGGGCTCGATACCGGTGCCGCCGGTGACCGCCCAGTATCGTGCGTAACGGGCCACCGCGGGGTCGTCATCGGCCCGCAGCGCGACAAGGCGCTCGCGGGCGCCGGGCGGCGACGTGACGGCGATCGCGATGGCGGCGGCCTCGCGGACGAGCGGGTCGGGGTCGTGGGTCGCGGCGAGCGCGTCCCCGGCCGCGCCGGCGATGGCGTTCCGGGCGACGGCGTCGAGCGCGAGCGCGGCGCTGTAGGGCTCGCCGCGCTCGAGCTCGCGGCGGACCCAGGCGACGGTGCCGGCCTCCGGCGGCATGGGCCTCCGGGGGAACGCGACCGAGAGCTCGAGCAGGCGCTCGACGAGGGAGACGAGGCGCTCGCGCAGCGGGCGGTCGAGGAGCGACTCCAGCACCTCGAAGGCGTTGGCCCGCAGCGCGGGATCGGGGCCGAAGACGTGGGTGCGCACCAGGGCGACGACCTCGCGCGGGTAGGCGAGCTCGCACAGCCGGAGCACGCGGATGAGCCCCTTCCGCAGCCGGCGGAGCAGGTGCTGATCGAGCAGCGGGCCCGCGACGCGCGGGCGCACCGCGATGTACGCCTCGCGCATGCGCACGTGCTCGACCGTCTCGTCGTCGATGCAGGCGCGGATGGTCCGGAGGGGCACCGGCGGCGCGCGCAGCGTGAGGCGCAGGCGTGAGGCCGACGCGAGCACCTTCTGGCGGAGGGCCTCGTTCGGGTGGTCGATCTGGGCGAGCAGGGCGTCGAGGGCGTCGTGGCTGGAGAGCCGCGCGAGCACCCGCGGGATCGCGAGCCGCGCGGCGCGCGGGGTGCCGTCGTCGCCGAGGCGCGCCGCGAGCTCGGGGATGGCGTCGTCGCCGAGCGCCTCGATGGCCCGGGCCGCGGCCGGCGCGAGGGCGCGCTCGGCGAGCGCGTCGGCGAGCAGGGGGAGCAGGCGCGGATCGGCGACGCTCGACGAGGACCGCACGGCCGCGCGGCGCACCGCGGGGTCGGGGTCGGCGATGAGCCGCGCGAGCGCGCGCTGGAGCGACGCGTGGCCGACGAGGCCGAGGATGCGGGCGGCGGCGAGGCGGTCGCGGGGGGCAGGGCTGTCGAGCAGGGCGCGCAGCCGCGGCGCGCCCTCGAGCATGCCGTCGAGGCCGCAGTAGCGCAGGAGCGCGGCGATCGCGGCGGCCCGGAGCTCCTCGTCGCCGTGCGCGCCCGCGGAGGCGCGCCGGGGCGCGCCGCTCTCCCGCGCGAGCGCGAGCAGCTCGTCGTGGGCGTCCTCCCGCAGCTGCGCGGCGAGGGCGTCGACGGCGGCGACGCGGACCGCGGTGTTCCTGTCGCGGATCGCCGCGCGCGCGATCTCGGCGCCCGCGTCGTGCGCGAGCTCGGCCGCGAGGCGCACGGCGAGCGCGCGCACCCTGGCCGAGCCGTGGCGCGCGAGCGCGGGCACGGCCTCGCGCACGACGGTGGGGTCGAGCTGCCGGAGCTGGTCGACGGCGAACAGCACCTGCGTCACGGCGCGGCTGTAGAGCGCCTCCTTGAGGACCGCGCGCGTCTGGGGCCCGTAGACGACGCTGTCCGGCGCGATCTGGCGGCGCATCAAGGTGCGGCGCATGGCGTCGAAGTAGCCGCGCCGCACGAGCGGGAGGAGGGCGATGATGCCGACGCAGAGCGGCAGGGAGTAGAGGCCGAGGAGCGCGGCCTCCTCGACGAGCGCGGGGCCCGGCGCGGCGGTGGGCGCGACGGCGAGCACGATCAGCGCGCCGACGCCGTAGCCGAGGGGCTTGGCGATCACGGAGACGAGCGTCCGCACCCGCTCCCGGAGCGCCGGCGGGAACGGGAAGAAGAGCAGCTGCATCGTCGCGTCGTAGATCGTGAGCTGGAGCGCGTTGTCGCTCAGCTTGAGGATGGAGCCGAAGGCGAGAGAGGGGCTCGCGATCAGCGCGACGGTGCTGGCGGTGAACGCGGCCGGCAGGGCGAGCAGCCCGCCGAGCACGCCGTGGCGCCGGAGGACGATGGGCGTCGCGCCGAGCTGCACGAGCAGGCCGAGCACGCCGATGGCGCCGTAGAGGAACCCCATGTACCGGGCGAGATCGTCGCGGTCGGGGTAGGCGGTGAGGGCGATCGCCTTGAACTGGTAGTCGCCGATCGTGAGGACGGTGAAGAGGAGGAGGGTGACGAGCGCGACGGTGAGGGCGTAGCGCGATCGCCACACGTCCATGCGGGGGAGGTGGGCCTGGATGAGCTCCTCGTCGACGGACGGGGGCCGCTCCAGGGGGTGCCGCCGCGCGAGCACCGTGGTGAGCGAGGCCATGCCGAGGAGCGCGGCGATGAGCACGAAGATCAGGTTTTCGGTGCCGATCCACGTGACGATGCCGCCGGTCGCGAAGCCGCAGACGACGGTGCCGACGACGCGCCCGCTGCCGATCAGGCCGAAGAGGCGCTTGGCGCTGCGCGGGTCGTGCAGGTCCTGGGCGACGGCCCAGACGAGGACGGCGGTGAAGTTCGCGATGATCTCGGACCAGATGTAGAAGACGAGGTAGGCGGCGCGCACCTCCTGGCCGATGAAGACGCGCAGCAGCGCGAACGTGGCCGCGCCGAACAGGGCGAAGGCGACGCACAGGCGGGCGCGCGGCAGGCGGCGGGCGATGCGGTCGTAGGCGAGCGCGGCGACCGCGGAGGCGGCGCCGTACACGATCCACATCGGCGCGATCCAGGTGACCGGGAACCTGGTGAGGAAGAGCGCGTCGCGCGCCGAGCGGCCGACCACGAAGATGAGGGCGGCGAGGAAGAGCAGGCAGAAGAGCAGCGCGGTCCGGTGCAGCTCGACGCGGGTGAGGGTGACGCCGAGGACGGCGGTGCTGGTGTCCGGCGCGGCGCCGGTCGGCTGCAGCCGGCTCGGCCGGTTCGAGGTCGGGCGCACCGACGGGGCGGATCCGGGCGCAGGCGCGCCGTCCGGGCGCGCGCTGAGCTGTCCGGTGCGCGTCATCTCCGGAGCGGCGGCGCGCTCTTTCGCGCTCGGCTCCGGGGGGGCGGTGTCGGTCGGATCCACGTGCCTCAAACTAGCCGAGCTCTCGCGAGGCGCGCGTGCTGCATGCCACGCTGCGCGTCCGGCGGCGCGGCGCGGCGCGCCGGTCCGCTCGCCCCGGCGCGGCGCGGCGCCGCTGCCAACTTGTCAGGAACGGACAGCGAGGAGGGCCAGCTCGTCATTTCGCGCGTCTCCGACGTGGGCTCCGCGGGCGCCTGCGGTGCGGGCGTCTGCGGGCGCCCCCGGTGCTTCCGGGAGCGCCGGAGGCGGGCCTCGGACGCAGCTCCGACGGGGGCAGAGGCGCCGGTTTCGCTGCGGCTCCGGGGGCTGTGCGGGGCATTTGCGGCGTGGTACGAGCTGTGCTGAAAGGACGCGCCCATGGACTCGACAAGGTATCTCGTGCGGCCCCGGCCGCGAGGGCGGCGGCACCTCCCCCGGCTGTGTGCGGCGGCGCTCGCGGCGGCGGCGCTCGGAGGAGGCGCGCGCCAGGCCGATGCGACGGTGACCATCAGCACCGACGTGGATCGCACCCTGGACAGGCGCCCGGACGCGCAGAACCCGCTGTGGATCAGCCGCGAGGACTGCCTGACGGACAACGATCTGCACTTCACGGTCACGCTGAGCGGCTTCTCGACCAGCCAGACGCTCGCCGTCTGGGTCAGCGAGTCGCAGGACTGCACGCTCTACTCGAACCGCGATACGGGCACGCGATGCCGGCCGGT
>JAICEP010000295.1 GCA_025924095.1 Sorangium sp. | reverse complement strand
TCCCGCGCCGCGCCCGTCGCCGCGGCTCGGGAGGCTCGCCGCCGCGCTCGCGATCGGCGCCCTCCCCGGCCTCGCGCTGCTCGCCATGCACCAGCGCGCCGCGACGGGCGCCTTCGCCTCGTCGCAGAGCGCCTACTACGCCGTCTCCGACGGCCCGCTCGGCTGCTTCCGCTACGGCTTCGGCGCCGGCGTCGGCTGCCTCGGCGAGCACGGCGACTTCGTCCGCCATAACCTATCGGAAGGATACGGTTTTCTTGCCGCCGCCGGCACGACGCTGCGCCGCCTGAAGCTCCACCTCGTCGACGCGCTCAACGCCGAGCCGCTGGCGCTGCTCGTGATCGCCGGCGCCGCGCTCGCCCTCCGGCGGCCGCGCTCGCGCGCCCTGGCGGTCGCCCCGCTCCTCCAGATCGCCGCCTACGCGCCCTTCTATTTCGACGGCAACTACCCCGGCGGCGGCGCTCGCTTCTTCGCCGACGTGCTGCCGGTCGAGCACGTCCTCGCCGCCATGGCCTGCGCCGCGCTCGCGGAGCGCGCGGGGTCGCCGGCCTCGCGCGGCGGCCTCGCGCGACGACTGCGCGCGCTCTTCCCGGGGTCGCTCGTCCCGACCGCGCTCTGCGCGGCGGCGCTCCCCCTCGCCGGCTTCGCCTTCCGCGCGGGCTTCGACCACGCCGCGCTCCGCGATCGCGAGGGCGGCCTGCCCATGTTCGACCCCGCCGCGGTCGCGCGCGCGGGCGTCGCGCGCGGCCTCTTGTTCGTCGACACGGACCATGGCTTCAACCTCGGCTTCGACCCCGCCCCGAGCGACCTCGCGGTGCTGCGCTACCGCGGCGACGCGATCGACCGGATGGCCTGGGAGGCCCGCGGCCGCCCCCCCGCCTACCGCTACGGCTTCGCGATCCCGGACGGCGGCGGCCTCGCGTCGGTCTCGATCGCGCCGCTCGCCTTCGACGCCGCGCCGCCCCGCGAGCACCTCATCGAGGGCGAGTCGCTGTGGCCGCCGCGCGCCCAGCGCGGCGCCTGGGCGCTGCCCGAGCACGCCGGCGGCACGTGCGCGTCCGGAGGGCGTCTCCTCGCGGTGCACGCGGCGGCGAGCGGCGAGGCCGTCGTCCGCGTCGGCCTGCCCGCCCCGTGGCTCCGCGGCTCCCGGATCAGCCCGCGCGTGGCGGTCTCGGGCGACGGCGCGGGCGAGGTGCGCCTCGTCGTCGACGGCGCCCTGCTCCACGTCTGGCAGGTCGAGCCCGCCACAGCGGACGCCCCCGGCGCGCCGCTCGCCTGCGCCGAGCTCCCGCCCCACCCGATCCCCGAGGACGCCGTCGGAATCGAGCTCTCCCTCTCGCGCGGGAAGGCCGCCGCCGCCGCCGCCGCCGCCGCCGCCGCCGAGCGCGCTCCGGGGGGCCCGGACCGCCCCGCGACCGGAGGCCTTTTCGCGCTCGATGCGGTCTCGGTCGCGGGCGGGAATTTGGTTGACCGCTAGTCCCGTAACATGCGAGCTTTTCATAGGATTCTGTTGTCATGCGGCTCCTGGACCGGCGCAGCCCCTGGAGCTTTGCAGTGGAAAGCGGCAAGCCGCGCGCCGGCGGCGGTCCGCTCGGGTGGGGGAGGTGGACCATGACGAAAAGCGAGCTCATCGACGCGATCGCGGGACGGGGCGAGCTCACCAAAGCTCGAGCCGAGCTCGTGGTGAACTGCGTCTTCGACGCGATGACGCAGGCGCTCCAGCGCAACGAAGGCATCGAGATCCGCGGATTCGGTAGCTTCACGGTCAGGCCGTACAAGCCGTACAGCGGCAGGAACCCGCGCACCGGCCAGCCGGTGCCCGTGCCCGCCAAGCGGCTCCCGTTCTTCAAGGTCGGCAAGGAGCTCAAGGAGCTCGTCAACGCGAGCCGCGCGTACGCCATCTCGGGCGACGACGACGACGACGACGACGACGACGAGGACACCGACGACGAATGAGGCGACGCGCCCGGGCGCGCGCAGGACATCGAGGACGTCGAGGACGTCGGCGACGAATGAGGCGGCGCGCTCCGGCGCGCGCTCGCCCCCCTGGCGGGCCGTTCCGCTGCGCGGTAGAAGCGGGGCCCCATGGTCCCCGCCGAACGTCAGCTCGAGATCCTCTGCAAGGGTGCCGTCGACCTCCACGTCCGCGCCGAGCTCGAAGCGCGGCTCCGCGAGGGCAAGCCGCTGCGCGTCAAGGCCGGCTTCGACCCGACCCGCCCCGACCTCCACCTCGGCCACACGGTCGTCATGCAGAAGATGCGGGAGTTCCAGGACTTCGGGCACACGGTCATCTTCGTGGTCGGCGACTTCACGGCGATGGTCGGCGATCCGACCGGCAAGAACGAGCTGCGCCCGCGGCTCTCGCGCGAGGAGGTCGTCGCCGCGGCCGAGACCTACCAGGCGCAGGCGTTCAAGGTCCTCGACCGGGACAAGACCGAGGTCCGCTACAACTCCGAGTGGCTGAACAAGCTCGATCCGACGCAGATGATCGAGCTCTGCGCGAAGTACACCGTGGCCCGCATGCTCGAGCGCGACGACTTCAAGAAGCGCTACGAGGAGGCGCGGCCCATCTACGTGCACGAGTTCATGTACCCGCTCCTCCAGGCCTACGACTCGGTCGAGCTCGAGGCCGACATCGAGCTCGGCGGCACCGATCAGCTCTTCAACCTGCTCGTGGCGCGCGATCTGATGCCCCGCTACGGCAAGCGCGCCCAGATGGTGATGACGATGCCGCTCCACGAGGGCACGAACGCGCGCGTGGAGGACGGCAAGGTCGTCGGCGCCAAGATGTCGAAGAGCGCCGACAACTACGTCGGCATCACCGAGCCGCCGTTCGACATGCTGCAGAAGCTGATGCTCGTCGATGACGGGGTCGTCTGGCGGTACATGGAGCTCCTGTCGTCGCGCCCGCCCGAGGAGGTCGCCCGCCTGCGGGACGCGGTGCGGCGCGGCGAGCAGAGCGTCATCGAGGTCAAGGAGCTCTTCGCGCAGGAGGTCGTCACCCGCTTCCACTCGGCCGAGGACGCGCGCGCGGCCCTGGAGCGGCGCCGCAGCGTCGCGGCCGGCGGCCTGCCCGAGGTCGTCGAGGAGCTCCACGTGGCGAGCGACCGCGACACGATCCCCATCGGCAACGCGCTCGCGCTGGCGGGGCTCGCCGAGTCGACCTCCGCGGCGCGGCGCCTCGTGAAGGGCGGCGCGGTGCACCTCGACGGCGAGGTGGTGAAGGACGAGCAGCTCAAGCTCGAGCGTGGGAAGCGATACCTGGTCCGCGTCGGCTCGAAGAACCGCCGCTTCGCCTACCTCGTCGTTGGCTGACGCGCCCGGGCGGGGGCTCCACCGTCGCGGCGCGCTCGGCGGCGTCCTGGGCTGCGTCCTCGGCCTCGCGCTGCCGTCGTGCGGCGGCGCGCCGCGGCCGCCCGTCCGGACGAGCCCGCCGCTGACGCCGCTCGGCCCGGCGGACCTCGCGCGGGTCCTGCCGCTGGCGGGGCTCCGGTGGTTGATCCTCGTCCGGCCCCGCGAGCTCGCGGCGGTGCCGTGGCTCATCCCCTCGATCGCGCTCGTGGCGCCGGAGGAGAACCTGGCCCGGCACGCCCGCGCGACCGGCGTCGACCTGCGGCAGGTGCGCGAGGCCGCGATCGCGTCGTACGCGGGGGCGGCGGGCGAGGCCAGGCTCTACGTGGCGCGTCACAGCGGCGATCCGCGGACGATCGAGCGCCGCTTCCGGCGGCGGCTCACGGGCAAGGAGCGGCGCGCGCTCGATCGGGCGGACGTCGTGCGCGTGATGGGCGACCTCGGGACGGCGCCGCACGCGCTGGCGCTCCTCGGCGAGGACGTGGTCTGTGTGCAGGAGGGCGGCAGCCCGCAGCGCGGGCCGGCGCGGGTCGCGTCGCTGTACGCGCTCGGCCGCCTCAAGCGCTCGCCGACGGCGCTCTCGGACGGGCCGCTGCGCGCGCTGGCGGCCCGCTTCGGCCCGGCGCCCGCGCGCGCGTTCGCGCCGGGGCCGTTCGACGGGGAGCTCGCCCGCGGCGCGCGCGGCCTGCTCGCGGCGGCGACGGCCGTGGGCGCGGCCGCGCGGCCGAGCGCGCGCGAGGGGATCGCGCTCGCGATCGCGGTGGCGGGCGATTTCTCGACGAGCGGAGCGGCGGCCTCGGAGGAGCTGCTCGCGGCCTGGGACGAGCTGGCGCACGGCTCGTTCGGCCACCTGCTCGGGCTCGACGCCCCGGTGGAGCCGCCGCTCGCCACGCACGCGCCGGACGCGGTGGCCCTCGCGGTCGAGCTGAACCCGCGCGCGCTCGCCCGGGGGCTCGCCGCGGCGACCGGGGAGCAGGTCGACGAGATGCTGCGGTAGGCGCGGCGGCGCCTCGCCGGTAAAATCTCCTCAGCGCCATGCCCACCACGACCAGCGGCTTCTTCCTGCAATGCGCCTCGCGCGGCACGCTCGAGCTCGTCCTGCCCGCCGCCGGGGCGCCGTTCGGCGTCGAGCACCACCGCCGCGAGGAGGCCGCCGGGCCGTGGCGCCACGCGGCGACGTTCGCCGGAGATCTCGGCCCGGTCGGCGCGGTGGCGCTCATCCAGAGCAACTTCGGCGATCCGGGCCACCTCGAGGCGGTGGTGCGCGCCGGGGATCGGCTGGCCGCGCTCTGGTGCGCGCGCGAGCCGTCGTGGAGCGAGCCGTCGTGGAGCGAGCCGCGCTTCTTCGCGGAGGGCGCGGCCGGCGACCCCGCCCTGATCCAGGGCGGCTTCGGGGGCAGGGGCAACTTCGAGCTCGTGGTGCCGCACGCGAGCGGCGGGATCGCGCACTACCACCGCGACAACGACACCGCGGAGCTCGGCTGGCGCGGCCCGGCGATCTTCGGCGCGGAGCTCGGGCGGTTCGATGCGGTCGCGATGATCCAGCGCGGAGCCGGCGCGCCCGGGGTGCCGGGCGACATCGAGGTGGTCGCGCGCATCGGGGATCGGCTGCTGATGTTCCGGCGCTCTCCCGGGGCCGGCGCTGCGTGGCAGGGCCCGGAGGAGGTGGTCTCCGGGATCCGGGGGACGCCGGCGCTCTTCCGGGGCACGTCCGGCGGCGAGGGCACGCTCGAGCTGTTCTCGCCGCTCGCGGGCGTGGGGCTCGCGCGGTGGTGTCGCGGCGACGGAGGCCGCGGCGCGCGCTTCCGCGGGCCGGCGGTGTTCGCCACCGATCTGGGCCGGTGTGAGGCGGTATCCGTCATCGAGAGCCGTCCGCTCGGGCGGATCGAGCTCGCCGTGCGCGCCGAAGGGCGGATCGTCCACCTGGTGCGCGACGGCGAGCACTGGTCGCAGCGGGAGGTGCCCCGCGGCGGGTCCCCTTCCCCGGCGGAGGCTCCCTCGCCGGCGACGCCGCCGCCGCCTGCATCCACGACGCCGCCTGCATCCACGGCGCCGCCTGCATCCACGACGCCGCGGCCGCCCGAGCCCACGACGCCGCCTGCGCCGCGCCCCACCAGCGCTGCGCCGCAGCTCCGCGCAGGACCGCACCGGGCTGGGTTCCGGCGCATCGACGAGCTCTCGCTGTCGGCGGACGCCAGCTACCCCGACACCTGGCCGTTCCAGGGCGCCATCTACCGCTGTCCCGCGCGGGGCGCCGCGCTGCTCTACTACCCCGCGTCGGCGGACGGCGAGGAGGCGCCGCTCTCGCCGGGAGGCCCGTTCCCGGTCATCGCGATCGCCCACGAGCGCCGCCTCCCCACGAGCGCGGTCACCTCGGGGTCGCCTGCCGGTATCGAGCAGGATTACCGCCAGCTCGCCGGTGTCATGGCGCACCTCGCGCGCTGGGGCTTCGCCGTCATCGCGCCCGATCTCTCGTGGCTCACCCCGGACGACGCGCCGCTGCGCCGCGCCGCGGTCCTCCGGGACGCGCTCTCGCATCTCAGGGCCGGCTCGCGGGGCCCGCTCCTGGCCGACTTCGATCGTGTCGGCCTCCTCGGCCACGGGCTCGGCGCGCAGGCCGCCCTCGCGCTGGCGCTCGACGCCGCTTGCCCGTTCCACGTCCGCGCCCTCGCGCTCCTCGCGCCGGCGGGCGAGCTCGATCGAGCCCCGCCCATCGACGGGCTCGCGCCTCGACCGGTGCTCCTCCTTCACGGCACCGCGGACCCGATCGTCGCCTCCGTCCCGGCGACGCTCTACGACCGCGCGCGCGCGCCGAAGCACCTCGTGACCCTGCCCGGCGCGAGCCACTTCGGCTACACGACGTCGCTCGGCCTCGCCGAGCCGGTCGACGGCCCTGCCGAGCTCTCGCGCCGCGAGCAGCAGGCCATCGCGATGGGCTACGTCGCCGCGTTCTTCAACGGCTACCTCCGGGACGCGCGCAGGTGCCTCGGCGCGCTCTCGGGCAAGGAGTCGCTCGAGGGGCTCGAAGCGAGGGAGATCCCGGTGAGCGCGGAGATGCCTGGCGGCGGCGCTGGACTCTAGCGCTGGCCGCGCGGCGCCGACGCGGCGCGCGGCCGTCCGGCGCCGGCGGCCGGACGAACGAGCCGCGCGATGCTACTTTCGATCGCGTGTTCCAGCTCGGCGGCCTCGTCGTCACGCTCGTCAACGCGCTCCTCGGCCTGATCGTCTGGCGGCGGCTCCGCGCCGCGTTCCCGCGGCACGGAGCGCTGATCAACGGGCTGTGCGCCGCGGGGCTGCTGCTGCTCACGCACCCGGCGGTGCTCATGGCCGTGGCGAGCTGGTCGGGGCTGCGAGCGCTCCAGCGCCACCTGCCCGAGCCGGTGTCGCTGATCGCCCTGGGCGCTCAGGTGGCCCTGCTCCTCTACGGCCTGCTCCTCGGGATGGCCGCGATTGTGCGCTTGGCCTTCGGGGCGCTTCGCCGGGGCCGGCCCGCGCCGAGCGCCCGGGCTGTCACGGTCGCCGAGGCCGACACGAACGCGCGATCGGGTGCAGGCGCTCAGGCCGGCTCAGCCGCCCAGCCCGCCAGCGCTCCAGAGGACGTCAAGACCGAGCCGGAGACCATCGACGAGCCCCGCCGCCGGCTCCTCGTCGGCGCGACCTGGGCGCTGCCCGCGGCGGCGGTCGCTGTGTCGATGGGCGGCGTGCTCGCCTCGCGGCAGCGCCCGGTCGTGGTGAGGGTCGCGCTGCCCGTGCGGCGCGAGCTGACGAGCCTGCACGGCGTCACCCTCGCGCAGCTCAGCGATGTGCACGTCGGCAGCTTCATGGACGCGGAACGCCTCGACGAGCTCCGCGACGCCATGAACGCCCTCCGCGCCGACATCCACGTGATCACCGGCGACCTGCTCGATCACCACGTCTCCCAGCTCGAGCTGTCCGCGCGGCTGCTCCGGGGCCTGCGTCCCGCCCGGGGACAGCTCTTCTTCTGCATGGGCAACCACGAATACATCGCCGCGCGGTCGGCCAGCATCCCGACGATCGTGAATGGCCTCGAGGAAGCGGGCGCCCAGGTGCTCGTCGACGAGGCGCGGGAGGTCCGCCTCGGCGGCGATCGCCTGTGGATGAGCGCCATCGACTATCCCAGCCGCGCGCGCCCGGGAGAGCCCGCCCGGCGCCCGACGGCCGACGGGCTGGCCCGCGCGCTCGGACAGATGCGGGACGACGGCGCGCCGCGCGTCCTGCTCAGCCACCACCCGGGCACCTTCCGCGCCGCGCGCGAGCTGCCCTTCGATCTGATGCTCTCCGGCCACACGCACGGCGGGCAGATCTCGCTGGGCCGGATCGGCGATTACGCCCTCACGCCGATGCTGCCCGCCGGGCTCTATCACAACGGGCTCTACGAGCACCGCGGCCGGCGCCTCCACGTCAACGCCGGCGCCGGCGGCTGGCTGCCGGTCCGCATCAACTGCCCGCCGGAGATCACGCTCGTCGAGCTCGTGTCCGCCTGACGCGCGTGGACGCGCTCCGTCTCCTGGGCGAAACTGTGGACCATGGCACAAGCCGCGGTGCGCACCGGTCTCTCGCCGCAGGACTACCTGGCGCTCGAGCGCTCGTCGCCGCTTCGCCACGAGTATGCGGACGGCGAGATCTTCGCCATGGCGGGCGGCACGCTGGAGCACAGCGCCGTCGCCGCGAACGTCCTCGGTGAGCTGCGGAGCGCGCTCCGGGGTCGAGGGTGCCGGGTGCTCACCTCGGACATGCGCATCAAGATCGCCGCCGCGCGCCGCTACGTGTACCCCGACGGCGCCGTCGTCTGCTCGCGCCCCGAGTTCGAAGACGACAAGCGCGACACGCTCCTGAACCCGCGCGTCGTCGTGGAGGTGCTCTCCGACTCGAGCGAGGCCTACGATCGCGGGGACAAATTCGCCCAGTACCGGAGCCTGCCGTCGCTCGAGGAGTACGTGCTCGCATCGCAGAAGGCGCCGCGGATCGAGGTGTTCACGCGGCAGGAGGACGGGAGCTGGCTGCTCCGGATCCACGGGCCGGGCGAGCGCGCCGAGCTCTCGTCGCTCGGCTGCACGCTCGACGTCGACCGGGTGTACCAGGACGTCTTCGAACAGGGCGCGACGGGCGAGGCGCCGCCGGCCGCGCCCTGACGCGCGAAGAGCACGCCTGGGCCGCCCCGGCTACAGCGTCACCTCGAACGGCGCGCGCGCGAGCTCCTCGCCCGTCTCCGACCGCACGACCGCCGTCCACTCCCCCACCGTGCGCGCCCCGCGCGTGAAGGCCCACGTCCGCCACCGCGGCGACGGCCCGACCCCGAGCGTCACGTTCCCGACCGGCGCCCCGCCGCCCGGCGGAACGAACGCCACCGTCACCTCGCCCTCCACGTCGCCCGGATTCTCGATCTCCAGGAACGCATAGAGCCGCTCCGTCTCCGGCGCGCGGAACATCGTCCCCGGCGCCACCGGCTCGCGGTCCTTCACGCCCTCCGCGAGCACCAGCCGCTTCACCTTCAGCTCCGCCGCGCCCCTCCCCTTCTCGCGGCCCGCCTTGCCCGCCTTGCCCACCGCGACGCTCGAGTCCGGCGCCGTCACCGCCGCAGCCGGCGGGCTCGCGGGCGGCGCCGCCACGGCGATCGCCGGTTCGGGGCACTGCGTCGCCGCGGGGCTCGCGGCGGCGGCCGCCGCCGGAGGCCGCGCGTCGTGGCGCTCACCGCAGCCAGCGAGC
>JAICEP010000294.1 GCA_025924095.1 Sorangium sp. | reverse complement strand
GGTGGACTGGCGATCCTTCGTGATGAGCGCGCTCTCGCGGTTGAACTCCTGCCTCGAGTACGACCGCGGGAGGTCGCCCTTCCTGGCGGACCGGACGAAGATCTTCGCGTTCTTGTCCGCGAGCTCGAACAGATCGCCCACGGTCGTCGCCGCCTCGGATTTGCCGAGGAAGAGCGCGCCCTGGTCGTCCATCGCGAAATGGAACGTCTTGAGCGTGTGATCCTGCAGGTGGGGGTTGAAATAGATGAGGACGTTGCGGCACGAGACGAGATCCAGCTTGAGAAAGGGCGGATCCTGGGCGACGTCGTGGCGCGCGAAGACGATGGCGTCGCGGAGGTAGTCCTTGATCCTGAACGACGGGTCCTGCTCGTCGAAGTATCTGGACCGCAGCCGGGAGGGGATGTCGGCGACCGAGGCCTTCTGATAGAGCCCCTTGCGCGCGACGGACATCGCCTGCTCGTCGATGTCCGTCGCGAAGATCTGGACGTTGAGCTGCTTGTTCGCCTTCGCGAGCGCCTCGAACACGAGGATGGCGATCGAGTACGCCTCCTCGCCCGTGGCGCATCCGACGACCCAGGCGCGGAAGCTGTCGCCCGGCCGCTTCCGGTCGATCCGCTCCGCGATGGCGGCCGCAAGGGCCCTGAACGAGGGCTCGTCGCGGAAGAACGACGTCACCGAGATCAGGATGTCCTGGAAGAGGATCCTGCCCTCCTCGGGGCGCACGCGGAGGTAGTCGGCGTAGGCCTCGATGGACTCGCAGCGCGTGGCGATGACGCGCCGCTCGATCCGCCGGCGGACGGTGGTCTGCTTGTACTGGGCGAAGTTGACCCGGCTCGCCTTCTCCAGGAAGGAGAGGATGCTTTGATAAGGATCCTGCTGGCTCAGGCTGAGCTGCCTCAGCGAGGCGTCCGGCTGGTCGGAGCGGCCGGCGAGCTCGTTGAATTGGCTGAGCTGATTGGCCATCTCCTCCAGGCCGAGCTCGAGGTCGACGGCGCCGGTCTGCTTCGCGGCGCGCGGCATCCCGTCGTACTTGGCCGACTCGGGGGTCTGGCAGACGGTGACCCCGCCCGCTGCCTTGATGGCGCGGACGCCTTGGGCGCCGTCGGACCCCGTCCCCGAGAGGACGACGCCGATGGCGTTCTCGCCGTAGTGCTCGGCGATCGACCTGAAGAACAGGTCGACCGAGGGCTTCGGGCCGACCTTTGTCTCGGGCTGCCGCAGGAGGAGGACGCGGCCGTCGGCCACCACGTCGGCGTTGGGCGGGGTCACGTAGACCGTGTTCGCGCAGAGGACCTCGCCCTCGGAGACCTCTTTGACGCTCAGGGCGGTGGAGTGGCTGATGATCTCGACGAGCCGACTCCGATGCTGCGGCGCGAGGTGCTGCACGATGACGAGGCTCATCCGGTCGGCGGCCTTCAGGCCACCTATCAGGATCCTGAGCGCCTCGAGGCCGCCCGCGGAGGAGCCGATCCCGACGACATAGGTGGGGCTCGCATGGACGAGCGGCTCGCGGGGGGGCGGCGCTCCGGTGTTGGCCGCGCTCTCGGCGACCGGGCCAGGCGTACGAACATCCAGCCTGGGTGTGACCTGCGCAGTCGCTGGCTTCTTCTTCCTGCTCGATGGCCGCCTGGCGCGGCTGCTGTTCTTCGTGCTCATGGACAACAACAGACCGCGAGGGGATCGGGGTCGCGAGGATACCGGACGCGGGCGTAGGGGGCCATCCGGTACCACGCTGCCCGGGCCGGCGCAGGGGGGCCGCAGGCGCCGGCGCGCCCGCGACACGCCCGTGGCGGCCAGCGCCGCTCGGCCGGGATCGCGCGCCGGGCGAGAGCGGGGGCTGCCGCGCGGGCCGGGGATCGTGCAGGATGCACGGCGCCTCACGCGGACGGACGCAAGGGGCGGTCGAGAGTGCACAACGTGAACAAGCGCGAGAAGAACGGTCGCGGCGGGGGCGGGAAAGACGATCACGGCAAGGGCGGGGGCGAGCTCGCCGAGGCGGCGCGCGCGCTCGAGCGCGAGCTCAGCCGCTTCGAGGAGCTCGCGGAGTCGGCGCGGAGGCTGCCCCTCGACACGCGCAAGGGGCTCGAGCGCGCCGCGAGGTCGACGACCGAGGCCGCGGAGGCGCAGCAGCGCGTGAGCGTGGCGCTCGGGTCGCTCATCGCGGCGATCGCCGCGGCGCGGGATCGCCATGAGGCGACGGCGACGGCGCTCGCGGGGCGCGGCGAGGAGATCAAGCGGCGGGCAGAGCAGCTCGGGGAGCTGTTCCAGCGCTTCGCGGCGCTCGGCGAGGAGGGGCGGAACATCAACCAGCTGGTCCAGGAGGCCGCGGCGCGCCAGCGCGAGGCGACGAGCCCCGAGCAGATCGGGGAGGTGGTGGCCGCCATGGACGAGGTCGAAGGGCGCATGGGGCGCCTCGCGGACGAGGCGCGCGCGCTGGCTCAGGCGGCGACGGAGGCGGGGATCGTGGACCTCGCGGAGCAGGCGGACGGGATGCGGCAGCAGGTGACCGCGATGCGGAACAAGGTGGGGCTCCTGAGAAAGGGGATGATCGCGCGGCTGTCGGGGACGGGCGGGGCGGGGCCGAACTAGGGAGCGGCGGATACGCCTTTGGGAAGTGAGGGGGGCTAGGACGACGGGGACCGACAGAGCGTGAAATAATGATCGAGCGACTTCTCACCCTTGAACGCGGCGCCGATGGACACGTCCTTTGAAACCCGGCGCATGAAGTCGCGCGTTCCGTTGTAGACAAAGAATTGGAGGCCTTTGCCGTTGGGAACGACCGGGGGCCAGCCGTCGGGCACGGGGCCGTCCGGGACCTGGAAGTAATCGATCACGACCGCTCCGCGCTCCTGCCACGCCAGATTGCCCGCCGTCGGGAGCGCGACGAAGAAGCCAGGGCCAATCCAGGAGCGCGTGAACCCCTCGTTGTAACCAAAGAGCCGCGCGCTGCCGTCCTCGGGCAAGGCAAAACGCTTCTCGAAGAAGCGGAGCAGGGACGGGAGAGGAAGACTGTTCCTGCCCTTGTGATGAACTGCAACACGACGCGGGGTGCCGTCCGGGACGAAGAAGTCGAGCGTGAGCGGGGGGGCGTGGAGCGCGGCGGCGTAGAGCGACCGCTGATCCGCGCGGGTCGTGGTCGACAGGGCGTGGAGGCGCTCGTCGTGTGTCAAGCCATCCAGGTGCTCCGCGAGGCGAGCTACCGGGGCGTTCTGGCGAAGAAGTTGGATGAGCTCCGACATGGGCAGAGGAGCCTAGCAGCGTTCCGCTTCGGCGCAGGCGGCCAGCCTCGCCTTGAAACGAGGCCGGCCGGGCGAGGCGCCATGTCGCGGCGAGCGATGGCTCAGCCGCAGTCGGAGGGAGAACGCAGCAAGGCGGCGGCGAGATCCGTCAAGTCGGCGCCGTCGAGACCCGCGGCGAAGCGGCGGAACGCCTGCTCGTCACCACCCGTCAACGCGTAGGCCGCGCAGACGGAGCGGGGATGGACCGAGCGGGCCGCGGGCGCGCGGAGCACCCGAGTCAGGCCCTCCAGCGCCTCCTCGTTGCCTGCCGCCGTGGGCGCGGCAGAGGCCACCACGGCGCCAAGATCCGCGGTGAGGACATCGGAGACGTCGGTCCCGCGGAGCACGCCGGCGAAGAAGGCGCGCCACGCGGGGAGGGCGGCAGGGTCGAGCCCCTCCAGGTACGCCGCGAGGTGCCGGAGCGCGAGCACGCGCGCGCGCACCGAGCTCGACGCCAGCGCGACCTGGCCCCACGTGCGGAGCGCCGCGTCGGGCGGCAACCTGAACTTGGACAGGTACTGGAGCCGCGCGTCCGAGACGCCGCCGGTCGCGAGCCCGGTCCGCAGCGCGGACCAGTCGTCGGCGAACAGATCCTCGGGCGAGACGACGCTGCTGCACGCCGCGTAGCTGTCGACGTAGTCGAGCCCGTAGCTGTAGGGAGCCCCGGCGAAGATGCCGGTGAGCACGCTCGACCACGCGCCGCGGACCTCGACGTCGAGGCCCGGCGCGCTCGCGGTGTCGCACGCGGCGGCGAGCGCGACGGCCCGGGCCGCCTCGGCGTCGAGGCCGGCCACGAACGCCTCGAGCTGCTCGGGCGCGAGCCCCGCGGGCAGGCCGCCCTGGAGCGCGGCGCGCTGGTGCGCGCCGCCGCCGTCGAGGACGCGCGAGACCGCGTCGGGATCCGACGGCATGCGGCGCGGGGCGAGCGTCGCGGCGTAGGCGTCGAGATCGCGCTCGGTGCTCAGGAAGGCCCACTCGGGGTGGCGATCCAGCGGATCGACGACGAGGAGCTCGGAAGGCGCCCCGGGCGCGACCTCGACGCGCTCGGCGGGCGCGAGCGTCTGCACGCGGGTGAGGCCGTCCCCGGCCACCCAGGCGAGCTCCAGCGGGGCGACGAGCGCGCCGTCCGGGTCGTGCAGCGTCACGAACGCCCCGCCGGAGGCCGCGGGCTCGACCGTGAGCCAGGGGAGCGCCCTGGCCGCGACCGCGCGCCGCGCGCGGGCCAGCGCCTCCGGGCCGAGCGCCGGCGCGAAGGCGTCGAGGAACTCGTCCGTGCCGATCGTCCCGAAGCGGTGCTCCTCGAGCACCCCGCGGAGCGCCGACCAGAAGGCGTCCTCGCCGGTGAGGCTGCGGATCTGGGTGAGCAGCCAGGCGGCGCGGCCGTAGGGGCCGCTCGTGTACTTCTCGCCCGGCGCGAGCGATGGATCGCGGACGGCATCGCCCGCGTGGGGGCCGAGCTCGTCGCCGTTCAGCGTCCCTGCGCCGCTCTCGTCCGTGTAGGCGCGGACGCCCTCCTGCTCGAGCAGCGTCGCCATGCCCTCCTTGATCCAGAGGTCGTCCCAGGTCTCCACCGTCACCAGGTCGCCGAACCACTGGTGCGCGAGCTCGTGCGTCGTGAGCAGGAGATCCGAGGCGAGCGCAGGCTCCGTGCTCCGCTCCTCGCGCTGGAAGCTGATGCTCGCGTGCTCGATCCCGCCCACCGAGAAGTCCGGCAGGAGCACGAGCGCGTACTTCTCGAACGGGTACGGCACGAGCAACTCCTCGAAGCGGCCGATGGCGCGCGCGATCTCGTCCAGCATCTTGCCGTGATCGCCGGGCAGCCCGCGGCGGCGCCAGATCGCGATGGGGAGATCCCCCTTCGCCCCGCGCTCGACCTCGAAATCGCCGATCGCGAACGCCATGAGGTAAGGCGGCAGCGGATAGGCGGTCTCGTAACGGACGAGGCGGCCCGAGGCCCCGAGATCCTCGTCGCCCACGAGATCGCCGTTCGCGATCAGCGACTCGCCGCCGTCGACCCGCATCGCGATCGAGAACAAGGCCCGGTCCGAGGGCGCGTTGTGACACGGCATCCACTGCGACGCCCCGAGCGGCTCCGACACCGTGTAGACGGCGCGCACGGCGACGGGATCGCCCATGCGCGCCGGCACCGCGCGGAGCGCGTCGCCGGAGAGCGCCTCGTAGTCGATCTCGATCGCGATCGGCTCGCCGCGCGTCGCCTCGGGCACGCTCGAGAGATCGACCGCGAGCGCCGCGCGCGTCGGATCGAGCTCGTGCGGGAGGGCGCCGCCGTCCTTCTGCCGGACCTCCTTCACCTCGGCGACGGCGCTGTCGAGCACGACGACGCGCGGGCCGTCGCCGGTGACCGACAGCGTGAGGCCCAGCGTCGCGACGAGGCGGCCCCGCTCCCAGTCGAACTCGCCCCGGAGATCGTATCGCTCGACGTCGAACGCGCTCCCCTCGAGCGGCGCCGGGCCTTCCCCCGAGCACGCCGCGACGAGCGATCCAAGCAGCAGGCAGGCCACCCGGAACGCTCCGGGGCGGTGTTTCTGGACAGTGCAGTGCATCCGGTCTCCTTCGATCGGAAGAGGCGCTTCATCTCGCCCGCCGGAGGCCGCAGCCCGGTAACCCGAGCCCAGACAGGCGCAGCGACGCGTAACTGACCTATGGACAGTTACAGAACCCGAGCCCGTGGCCAAGCGGAGGTGACGCGCCGGAGATCGCGGCGTGGAGGGCCAGCGTTGAAAAAGCAGGGCGCTCGGTTGCGTGCACCACGACGCGCGTACCCTTGCGTACCCTGGGCGCAGCGCGTCTGTCGTTTCGCCGTTCATTTGCAAGGGTTGCAGCGACCTATGCGAGGATGCTGCCCGCCATGGCACATCATCGAGAGGGGTGGAGGAGGGGGCGTCGGCTGGCCGCGCCCCTGGCTGTGAGCGCGGCGCTCGCCGTCGCGCTCGTTCCGAAGAGCTCGTCGGCTCAGACGTGGACCGGCGGGCGGACGACGCCGGTGCTCGACGAGATCGTCGCGATCGACAGGACCGGGGAGCCGCGCTGGCCCTACGGCGACGAGGACGTCGCCGAGGACGGCGCGGCGACGTTCGCGGAGCCGGAGCAGTCGATCGATTTCCGCACCGCCTACGCGGTCGCCGACGCCGGGCGGCTCTGGGTGCGCGCCTACGTGTCGGGGACGACCGCGAGCGGCGCCCAGACGACGCTCTTCGTGTTCATCGACGCCGACAAGAACCGGGGGACCGGCGGCACGGCGAGGGCGCCCGAGATCGACCCGAAGTTCACGGCCGATGCGTCGATGGGCGGCTACGAGTACGTGCTCGGCGTGAAGGGCGACGGCACGCTCTCGGACGTCTGGAGGTTCGTGGAGCCGCCGGGGAGCTACGAGCGCGTCACGGTCACCGACATGCAGGTGGCCACCGAGGCAAGGACGGACGTCGATCCCCTGCTGCTCGGCGACGCGACGCGGGCATACGTGCAGGGCTCCATCGATCTCGCCATCGTGGGCGTCAGCGTGGCGTGCGCGGCGAACCTGTACTTCCGGTCGGTGAACGACGCCGCGGAAATCGGGCCGGGCGATCTCGACATCGGCCTCTCCGCGTCGTGCGTGGCCGACGACGGGGACGGCGACCGCGTGCCCGACGTGATCGTCCCGTCGTCCGGCTGCACCCGCGACGCGGACTGCGCCGGCGCGGGCGTGTGCGTCGCAGGCGACTGCGTGCTGCCGGTGTCGTGCGTCGACGACACCGACTGCGCCGGGGACGAGGACTGCTCGCCGGATCACCGGTGCATCCCCGCGCCGTCGGGCAGCTGCACGTCGAACGTCGATTGCGGCGACCTCGTGTGCGTGGGCGGGCAGTGCAGCCCGTGCTCGCTCGGCGGCGACAGTTGCGGCCCGGACGCGCGCTGCGCGCCGACCGGGCGCTGCGTCGACGGCACAGCGTCGAGCGGCGCGGGCGGGCCCGGCGAGCCGGATTTGCTCGAGGGCGATGCGGTCCAGGGCGGCGCCTGCGCTTGCACGACGGGGCCCGCGCCCCTCGGCGGCGGCGCCCTCTCGCTGCTCGCCGCCGGCGGGCTCGCGCTCGCCTGGCGCAGACGTCCCCGCCGCGGACCGGGGGCTGGCCGATGAAGAGGAGACCCATGCGCGCACGGACCACCGCCGCCACCACCTGCACGATCTTCACGATCCTCGCCGCCGCGACGGGCGCGTCGGCGCAGGAGACCGACATCGACATCGAGCGCTTCAAGCCCGCCGTCACGCACGACGCCTTCGTGGTCACCGAGGGCTCCGGCGTCCGGGAGCCCGAGGACCCCTGGGAGTTCGGGCTGCTGCTGAACTACGCGCGCAACCCGCTCATCGTCGCGACGTGCGACGGGGACCTGCGGACCCAGATCGTGAGCGGCCGCCTGGGCGCCGATCTCATGGCCTCGGTCACCATCGCCGAGCCGTTCGCGCTCGGCCTCGACATCCCGTTCTTCCTCTTCCAGTCGGGGGAGGGCTCGCCGTCGTTCGGGGGCATCGGCGACATCCGGCTCGTGCCGAAGCTGCGCATCCTCGACGACCGCGACTCCATCGGCCTCGGCCTCGTGGCCGAGCTGCGCGTGCCCACGCACACCGGCGATTTCTCGGGCGGCGCGCGCAACGTGGTGTTCTGGCCGCGCATCATCCTCGATCACCGGTTCGCGCCCGGCCTGCGGTTCGGCGTCAACGCGGGCGTCGCGATCCGCGAGCGGACGGCGTACGCGAACGTCGAGGCGGGGAGCGAGCTGACCTACGCGGCGGCGCTCGGTTACCGCTTCGGCGGCATCGACGGGAAGGTCGAGATCGGCGCCGAGGCGAACGGCGGCGTCGGCTTCACCGCGGACGACCTGAAGGAAGAGGAGACGCCGCTCGAGGCGCTCGGCTACGTGAAGATCAACCCGAGCGAGGAGTGGGAGATCGTCGCGGGCCCGGGCATCGGCGTGCTGGCCGGCTACGGCGTGCCCATCTTCCGCGCGTTCGCGGGGGTGAAGTACACGCCGACCTCGCACGACCGCGACAACGACGGGGTCGACGACGAGCGCGACCAGTGCCCCGACGTGCCCGAGGATCGCGACGCCGACTACGACAGCGACGGCTGCCCCGAGGAGGACGCCGACGACGATCAGGACGGCGTGGCGAACGCGGATGACGAGTGCCCGGACGAGAAGGAGACGATCAACGGCGTCGAGGACGACGACGGCTGCCCGGACAAGGGCGAACCGCAGGTCACGTACGAGCAGGGCCAGATCGTGATGCGGGATACCGTCCGCTTCCGGACCGGGTCGGCCGAGCTCGAGCCGGAGTCGTACAAGACCCTCGACCAGGTGGCGCTCGTCATGAAGGCGAACCCCGAGGTCGAGCGATTGCGGATCGAGGGGCACACCGACGAGACCGGCACGCGCGAGCTGAACCTCCGGCTGAGCCAGGAGCGCGCGGACACGGTCCGGAAGTACCTTATCCAGAAGGGCGTCAGCCCTGGCCGGCTCACGGCGGAGGGCTTCGGCCCGGACAAGCCGCTCGCAGAGGGCGACGACGACGCGAGCCGGGCGAAGAACCGCCGCGTGGAGTTCGTGGTCGAGAACTGAGGCGGGCTCCTCCTCGCGCGCGCGCTCTTCCACGAGGGCGCCGCGCGGGCGGCCGCCGCGCGTCAGAGGCGACCGCTGCCGTCCGTCAGAAGCGGCCCTGGATCCCCAGGCCGCCTCCGGTGGTCCCGACGGCGGGCGTGACCATGATCCGCGCCGCCGCGGGCTCGGCGTCGCCGAGCGACGTCACGAACAGCGCGACGC
>JAICEP010000293.1 GCA_025924095.1 Sorangium sp. | reverse complement strand
GCGCGCCACGCGACAGGCGCGGCGCTCGACGCCTCCCGGAAGAGCCGGCGAACGAGCCGCCGCGAAGCGGCGCAGCAGCCCGGCCACGCACGGCCGGACGCTTGACGCGCGGCCCTAGGGAGAGGGCGCCGGCGTGGTGCCGCCGACCTGGACTGCAGGCTTCTGCTCGTCCTGCTTGATCGAGTAGCGCACGAGCGCGCGGAGCACGTCGTTGCGCTGCACATTGCCGAGGAGGCTCTTCATGTCCTCGTAGATCGACGGATCCACGAGGAGCGCGCCGAGGGTCCCCTTGCCCGCCCTCATGTCGTGCACGATCGCCCGAAGGTCGCCGGTCATCGCCGTGACGTTGGCGAGCGCCTCGGCGCCGTCGCCCTTGCCGCCGTACAGCGCGTCGTGCGCGAGGCTGTCGCTCTCGCGGATGCCCCGCAGCGTCATGGCGACCTCGTCCGCGGCGTTCCCGAACTGCTGGACCTGCTTCTGCGGGCCGTCGCCGTAGATGACGTCGTGCGCGAACCCCGGCCCCTCCTTGACGCGCGAGACGACCCCCCTCACCTCGCGCAGCGTGCTCGCGAGCTCCGTGCCGACGCGGTCGAGGCTCTGCAGGGTGCGCGAGATGCGCTCGGCCTCCTCGGGATCGGTCAGGAGGCGGTGCGGATACCCCTCCCCCTCGGTCACCTGCTTCATCAGCGTGTTCGCCGAGGCGACCGTCTCGCGGAGGTCCTTGTGCAGCCGCTCGTCGGCGATGCTCTCCGAGACCTTCTGGATGTTGTCGAGCGTCGCCTCGGCCTTCTCGGCCATCCCGGTCACCTTCCCCATCACGTCGGTCGGGACCTCGCCCGGGATGTGGCCCCCCGGCGGCACCGAATCGGGGCTCTGCCCCTTCGTGAGCTCCAGCATCTTGTCGCCGAGCAGGCCCTTGTTCGCGATCTGGGCCACGCTGTCGGTCTTGATCCGGCTCGACTCGCTCTCGACGACCTCGAGCTTCACATAGATCTTTGTGTCCTTCGGGTCCGGGCCGTAGGCGACCTCGGCGACGTGACCGATGTCGATGCCGCCCATGCGGATGGGCGCGCCCGGCTTCAGACCCTGCACATCGCCGAAGTTCGTCGTGAACTCGACGGAGGCGTCGAAGAGCCGCCGCTCGTCGCCTATCAGGAAAATGACTACGGCGGACATCACAAGGCCCGCCAGCACAAAGAGTCCGACCTTCAGATCACGCGCTCTGCCCATGCAGACGGGCATCTTGCGCGATCTTGGAGGGATCGTCACGTGCCGAGAAGCGTCTGGACGTCCTCATTCACCGGGGCGGTCCCGGTGATGAAATCGGCGACATGCGGATCTCTGGACGCCCGGAACTCGTCCGGCGTGCCGGTCGCGATGACCTCCCCGCGGTAGATCATCGCCATCCGATCCGAGATCGAGAACGCGCTCTTCATGTCGTGCGTCACCACGATGCTCGTGACGTTGAGGGCCTGCTTGAGCCCCTTGATGAGGTGGTTGATGCGCTCGGTGTTGATCGGATCGAGGCCCGTCGTCGGCTCGTCGTAGAGCAGCACCTCGGGCTGCACCGCGATGGCGCGCGCGAGGCCGACGCGCTTCTTCATGCCGCCGGACAGGTCCCCCGGGCGCATCTGCTCAATGCCGGGCAGGCCGACGAGCGACAGCGCCCAGTTCACCCGGTCGGCGATCTGCGCCTCGGTCATCTCCTTGCGGAAGTGCTCGTGCAGACCGTAAGCGACGTTCCCGCCGACCGAGATCGAGTCGAACAGGGCGCCCCCCTGGAACAGCATCGCGATGCGCTGGCGCACCCCGGAGATGCGCGCCTCGCTCACGCGCGTGATCTCTTCACCGTGGAACTGGATAGATCCATCGTCCACGTCGAGCAGTCGGATGAGCAGCTTGAGCATGACGCTCTTGCCGACGCCCGAGCCGCCCATGATGGTGAGCGTCTCGCCCGGATACACATCGAGGTTCAGGTCGCGGTAGATGACCTTCGGACCGAAGGCCTTGCGCACACGCGAGAACCGGATCAGCGGCTCAGCCACGCGCCCACGCTAGCACGCCGCCGAGGCCCGCCGCGAACGCTCAGTCGGCCGCGGCGACATGCTCGATCCTGATCTCGACGGCGTCCCCGCCGCGCCAGGCGTCGCGCCGCAGGCGGCCCACCACATCGACGCTCCGGCCGGTGAACCGCGGCGCGAGCGCGCCCAGCTCGAACCCGAAGCACGAGATCTCGCGGCGGGCGAAGGTGAGCTCCAGCTTGAGGTGGCCCTTCAGGTTCCTCGCCGAGCGCACGGCCGCGCCCGGCAGGAGGACGTACGCCGGGCGGTTCCCCTCGCCGCACGGCTCGAGCCTCTCGAGATCGCGCGCCACGGCCGCCAGGTCGTCGCGATCGTCGAGCCGGACGTGGGCGGCCGCGAACGCCGAGGCGGCGGGGAGGTCCTGCTCGCGGAAGGCGTCGCACCACGCCGCCCGGAGCGCCTCGACGCGGTCGGCGCGCACCTCGACGCCGGCCGCCGCCTGGTGGCCGCCGAAGCCGACGAGCTCGGCGCGGCAAAGAGAGAGCGCGTCGTGGAGCCGCGCGCCGGATGGACCGCGGACCGAGCCGCGCCCCTTCGCGCCCTCGAGGGCGATGACGATCGTGGGCTTGCCGAAGCGGGAGGTGACCCTGCCCGCGACGATGCCGACCACGCCGGGGTGAAAGCCCTCCCGCGCGATGACGATCGCGGGATCCCGCTCGAAGCCGGCGCGCTCGATCTCGGCGAGCGCGGACACGAGCATCTCGTCCTGGATGGCGCGCCGCTTCATCTGCGCCTGCTCCACCGTGGCGGCGAGCGCCGAGGCGGTCACGCTGTCGTGCGCGAGCAGGAGCTCCAGCGAGATGTCGGGATCGCCGAGCCGGCCGGGCGCGTTGAGGCGAGGCGCGATCCGGAAAGCGACGTCCTCGGCAGAGGCGCCGCGCCCGAGATCGAGGTTGGCGAGCGCCGCGAGCGCGCGCAGCCCGGGCCGGGGTCCGGTCTGGAGCACGCCGAGGCCGGCCCGCACGAGCGCGCGGTTGTCACCGGTCAGCGGCGCGACGTCGGCGACGGTGCCGATGGCCACGAGGTCGAGGTAGGGGCGGAGATCGAGCGACGAGCCGAGCTTCTTGCGCACGGCGGCGAGCAGCGTGAGCGCGAGCCCGCACGACGCGAGCCCCTTGTACGGGAAGCCGCAGTCGGCGCGGTGCGGGTTCAGGAACGCGAGCGCGGGGAGCGGCTCGGCCGGCACGAGGTGGTGGTCGATGACGACGCAGTCGATGCCGGCCGCGCGCGCGGCGGCGAGCCGCTCGTGGTCGCTGGAGCCGCAGTCGCACGTGATGAGCAGCGTGGGGCCGGCGCGCATCACGCGCTCGAGCGCGGGCGCCGAGAGGCCGTAGCTGCCCTCGGCGCGCGTCGCGAGGAGCGGCACGACCTGGCCGGAGAGGGCGCGCAGCGCGCCCGTCATGATGGCGGTCGCGGTGATCCCGTCGCAGTCGTAGTCGCCGAAGACGGCGATCCGCTCGCCGGCGCGCACGGCGCGCGCGATCCGGTCGGCGCTCGCCTCGCGATCGGCCATGGCGTCGGGCGGCGTGAGGTGCGAGAGCCGCGGATCGAGGAAGCGCCGGGTCGCCTCGTCAGGAGCCCGGCCCGCCCGGTGCAGGATGTCCGCCACCGTGATCGACAGCCCGAGCTCGCGCGCCATCGCGAGCGCCTCGGGCGACGCCTCGCCCGGGTCCGCGATGCGCTCGGACGCGCCCGCGCCGTCCCGCGCCGCGCGTGAGGCGGGGGACGGCGCCTCGCGCTCGGGGAGCTCCTTCCAGGCTTCCGTGGAGGTGCTCGTCATCGTCAGAGGCGGTACATCGGCGCCATGGCGGCGTCCACGGCCTAGGTCCGGGCTGCGCGAGCGGCCGCGATCACGGCGAGGCGCTCAGACGACCGCGTCGGCGCGCTTCTGCGTGCGGACGCGGTTGACCTTCTTGCGCTTGCTGGAGTTCGAGCCGAAGAACTTGCGGTCGATCCACTCGGTGAGCGGCGCGGCGACGTAGATGGAGGAGTACGTCCCGACGACGATGCCGACGACGAGCGTGAACGCGAAGTCCCGGATGACGCCCGTTCCGTAGAAGAGGAACATGACGAGCGACAGGAACGTCGTCATCGACACGAGGATGGTGCGCCCGAGCATCTCGGAGAGCGAGAAGTTGATGACGGCGGCGAAGCTCATGTCGCGGTGCTTCCCCAGGTTCTCGCGGATCCGGTCGTAGACGACGACGGTGTCCGTGATCGAGTAGCCGACGATCGTGAGCAGCGCGGCGACGGTGGAGAGGGTGATCTCCCGCTGCGTGATCACCATCGCGCCGAGCGCGATGCCGACGTCGTGGATGAGCGCGAGGATGCCGCCGGGCGCGAACCGGATGTCGAACCGGAACGCGATGTACGCCATGATGAAGAAGATCGTGATGAGGACGCTCTTGATGGCCGCGTCCCGCAGCTGCGCGCCGGCCTTCGGCCCGATCCACTCGACCCGGAGCGCCTGGTCGGGCACCTTGTCCGCGCCGAGGTGCTCCCGGAGGCCGTCCATCAGCTGGTCGCCCTTGGACTTCAGGTAGAGCTCGACCTTGTTGTCGCGCTCGCTCACGACGAGCGGGTTGTTCGCGCCGGGCCTGAGGTCGACCCCCTCGACGCCCTCGAGCTGCTTCTTGAGCCCCTCCAGGTCGGGCGCGACGTCGTAGCGGGCGGAGATCTTGTCGCCGCCGGGGCTGAACTTGACCTCGGTGGCGCGCACCGCCTGCGGGCAGCGGTCCTCGGGGACGGAGCCGTCCTCGGGCGCCAGGCACATCCGCTCGCGCACCGCCGCCTTCTGCGGCTCCGACAGCGCGGAGACCTCGTGGACCCGGATGAGGTAGCGGTTCGGGTTGGACTGGTCCGCGACGGACACGATGTCCGGGGAGTCGAAGCCCGACTTCGAGACGGCCTCGCGCACCTCGGCGCTGGAGACCGGAGCCTTGAAGGCGACCTCGATCTCGGTGCCGCCCTTGAAATCGGTCCCGAGCTTCGGCCCCGGCACGATGAACGAGATGATCGACAGGAGGAGCAGCACCCCGCTGAGCCCGATGAAGAGCCAGCGCTTGCTCATGAAGTCGAACTGACGGCCAGGTTTGATGAGTTCCATCGTCGTGTCTCAATCGGAGACCGCTCTCGCGTTCTCCCTCAAAGGTCGGAGATCCGCTCCCGCGGCCCCGTTGTCAGCCGAGCGAGAGCGTCTTGATCTTCCGGCCGCGGACGGCCCAGTCGAACATCAGGCGGGTGCACACGACCCCGGTGAACAGGCTGATGGCGATGCCGACGATCAGCGTGATCGCGAAGCCCTTGATCGGGCCGGTGCCGTACTGCGCGAGGATGAGCCCGGAGATCAGCGTGGTCACGTGGCCGTCGAGGATGGCGCTGAACGCCTTGTCGTAGCCGACGTCGACCGCGGCGCGCGGGCTCTTCCCGGCCCGGAGCTCCTCCCGGATGCGCTCGTTGATCAGCACGTTGGCGTCGACCGCGATGCCCATGGTGAGCACGAGGCCGGCGATGCCGGGCAGCGTCATCGACGCGCCGAACATCGCGAGGACCGCGATCTGCAGGAAGAGGTTGAAGATGACGGCGGCGTCCGCGATGAGCCCGGCGCGGCTGTAGACCACCACCATGAACACGATCACGAGCAGCCCGCTCGCGATCGCGCCCTTCATGCTCTGCTGGATGGCGTCCTTGCCCAGCGACGGGCCGATGCGCTGCTCGTTCGACGGGGAGATCGGGGCCGGCAGCGCGCCCGACCGGAGCACAAGCTCGAGCTTGCGCGCGTCCTGGAGCTGCTGGTCGGGGTTCTGCGAGCCCATCGTGATCTGCGCGCGGCCGCCGCCGATCTTCGTCTGGATGACCGGCGCGCTCTCGACCTTCTCGTCGAGGATGATGGCGAAGCGCCGCTTGACGTTCCGGCCGGTGATGTCCTCGAACCGGTCGGCGCCGGTCGGGGTGAACTCCATCGACACGTACCAGCCGCCGAGGCCGCCCTCGCTCTGATCCGGGAGCGCCTGCGCGTCGCGCACCATGTCGCCCGTGACCTCGGCCTTGCTGAAGAGGAAGTACGTCCGCCAGCCGATCTCCTCGATGACGTCCTTCTCCTCGTTGTACTCGTACAGCTTGCCGTAGCCGACCTCGTTGTCCGCCGGGACCTGGAGCGTCCCGACCCACTCGCGCAGCCGCTTCAGCGTGTCGCGCAGCTCCTCGTGCTCGGCGCGCACCATCCGGGCAAAGTGGACCGGCTTGGTCTTCCCGGGGCCGACCGGCGCGTTCTCGATCGAGAACGTCAGGCCCTTCGGGAGATCCTCCTCCTTGGCGCTCTTCGCGATCGGCTCGAAGAAGTCCTGGTCGTCGTCGACCATCTTGAACTCGAGCCGCGCCGTCTGGCTGATGATCTCGCGGATCGTGTTGAAGGAGCTCTCGTCGTCGCCGGGGACCTCGATGATCACGTCCTCGTCGCGCGCCGAGACGCTCGCCTCCTTGAGGCCGAGGCCGTCGACGCGGCGGAGCACCGTCTCCTTGGCCTGCGTCACCGCGCGCTCGCGGATGCCGCTCGCGACCTCGTCGCGGATCCGGAACCTTGCGACGTTGCGGTCCGCCGAGCGCTGGAGCTGCATCTCTCCGAGGAACTTCGCGAGGAACGCGTCGTCGATCTTCTCGGCGTCCGCCGGGTCGTTGAAGGTGATCACGATCGTGTCGGCCTGCTCGCGCGACTTCTCGATGCGGAGCTTCGTCTGGAGCTTCTGCATCTCCTCGATCGTCGGCGGCTTGTCGCCCTCGTGGAACCCGAACGACGTCGCGAGCGCCGCGCGCAGGTCGTCGTAGTACCGGTCGCGCTTGTCGCTGATCGCCTCGTCGACGTCGACCGTGTAGACCAGGCGGAGGCCGCCCTTCAGATCGAGCCCGCGCACAAGCCGGAACGGGATGTTCGAGGTCAGGAAGCGGCTGAACCCGAGCTCTCCCCGCTTCGCCTGCGTCTCCTGCTCCGACAGCTCCTCCGACGGGACGCCGGTGTGATCGGGGCGGCCGAACCGCTCGTCGTGGTAGGTCGGGTAGATGCAGAGCGCGGCGCCGAGCGCGAGGAACAGCACGAAGCCCGTCTTCGCCCGCCACGCAAAATCGATCCATGGCCCGGTGCAGAGCAGCGCCCACGGCACCATCAGGCCGAACGTCGCGAGGGCCCAGAACACTTGGTAGTGGGCCGCGAACGCGGCGGCGCCGGCGGAGAGCGCCGCCCAGGCGAAGACGCTGCGCCGCGAACGGCTGAGCCACGCGCCGAGGAGGCACAGACCGGCGACGCCGGCGAACCCGTACTGGAAGATGTTTAGGAGCATGGAGTGGGGCGCCGCGAGGGGCGGTAAAGAGCTTCCTGTTGGGCCGAGCGCCGGCCTACGACTTCTTGTCCTTCGCGGCGTCGGCGACCTTGGCGTCCGCCGCCGCGACCTCGCCCGGATCGTGGCCCTGGATCACGCTCTTCAGGATCTGCACGTTCACGCCGGGGGCGATCTCCAGCTTCACCCGGGCCGAGTTCGGGCTGATGTCGGTGATCTTGCCGAGGAGCCCGGCCTGGGTGACGACCCGGTCGCCCACCTTGAGGTTCGACTCGATCTGCTGCTGCTTCTTCTTCTGGCTCCGCGTCATCACGAAGATGAGCAGCAGCGGCAGCGCCAGGATGAGGAACGAGAAGGCCCCTCCGCCGAACGGCGCAGGTTGCGCCTCCTGCCCCCCGGACGGCGGCGGCGGTTGACCTTCAACCGGCGTCGCGGGCGCATTGCCCGCGCGCCCGGGGGCGGCGTTCGGCTGGAACGAGTTTGAGCTTGCCAAGGTGACGCGTGTCTCCGGGCCCCGACGGGCTTGCCCGCAAATTGCAGGCCTCTCCCAACCCCCCGGGGCCCGCCTCCATACCCAGGATCCAAGGGTCGCGCAAGGAGCTAGGCGGGCAGCCTCACCCGGGCACGCCGGGAATGCCGCCTTATGGCCTTTTCCGGTCCCGCCCCACCCCGCCGCGCGGGACGCGGTACCCAGAGCGCCGAGATCAGCCGTCGCTCCCGAACACCATGTGCCGGCGGGCCCGCTCGCCGCTCGCGATCTCGGCGAGCGACAGGCGCACGTCACGCTCGGTGATCGTGCCGTCGATCGTCGCGAACGTCGCGGAGAGGATCGGCGGGATGCGCCCGACGCCCGGGAAGCCTGGGGCCCACGTGAGCGCGTCCGCGAACGCGGCCTTCACCAGGGCGGCCACGTGCCCCTGCGGCGCGAGGGGCACGTCGAGCGGCTCGAGCACCACGATGGCCTTGGCCCGCCCGAGGGTCTTCACCACCTCCGCGCCGTAGAACGGCCGCAGCGCGCGCACGCCCACGAGCCCGACGCGCCGGCCCTGCGCGCGCAGGCTGCGCACGACCTCCCGGGCGGCCGGGAACGCGCAGCCCACGACGACCATGATCTCCTCCGCGTCGGCGGTGTCGACGCGCTCGATCGCGCCGAGCGGCCTCCCGGTCAGCTCGCAGAGCTCCCGCATCGCGCTGGCGAGCGCGAACGGCACGCGCGCGCAGAAGCTCCGCTCGGCCCGCTTCCGCACGACGCCGCGGCCCTGCGGGCGAGGGCCCCCGTCGCCGTCGCTCTCGCCCGGCGCCGCGTCGGTGAAGGTCGGCGCGCTCCGCTCGGGGCCGAGGAAGCGCGCCGCGAGATCGCGCGGGGCGCCGAGGGCGGACACGTCCGAGGGCAGCGCGTCCACGACGTGCAGGAACGGCGTCTCGCTGTCCTCCGCGGCGCGCCGCGCCACGAGCGCCACGTCGGCCGCCTCCTGGCTGCTCCAGGTGACGAGCACCCCCGCGCCGACGTCGAGCGCCGGCGCGAGCTCATCGCGCCCCACGGTGAGCCCGCCGCGGCGCTCGATGACGTGCACGGTGACCGGCGTCCGCACCGCCGCCGCCTCGCCGAGCGCGGCGAGCGCCCCGACGAGCTCGTGGGCGCCCAGCACCACGCTGGCCCGCTGCCCGGCGCGCGTGCGGGCCGCGGC
>JAICEP010000292.1 GCA_025924095.1 Sorangium sp. | reverse complement strand
GCAGCGCCGGCGCAGCGCGCGCACGACGGTGAGGCCGCCGAGGCCCGAGTCGAACACGCCGAGCGGCGCGTCGCGCTGGGACGTCACGGCTCCTCGATGCGGAAGAGGTGCACCGGCTCGCGGAGGAAGTGCTCGCGCGCGACCGCGTCGAGCGCGCTCCGCACGAGCCCCTCCGGGGCGTCGTGCGTGATGAGCACCACGTCGACCGCGGGCTCGCGGGCCGCCGGGCCGCCCACGGGCGGCGCGCCCGAGCTCCCCTTGGTCGGCCCCTGCTGCACGATCTGCTCGATGCTGACGCCGGCGTCGCCGAGCGCGCCGGCGAGGCGCCCCATGACGCCCGGGCGGTCCTCGACCGCGAAGCGCAGGTAGTACCGCGAGACGGTCTCGCGGAGCGGGCGGACCGGGCGGGGCTTGATCGACATGCCGCGGCCCTGCATGCCCGCGACGCCCGAGGCGATCGAGCGCGCGACGTCGAGGATGTCGGAGACGACGCTGACCGCGGTCGGCATGTCGCCGGCGCCGCGCCCGTAGACGAGCGACGGGCCGACGGCGCGCCCCTCGAGGAGCACGGCGTTGAGCACGCCAGAGACGTTGGCGAGAACGCTCTGCTTCGGGATCAGCGTGGGGTGCACGCGCAGCTCGATGGAGTCGCCGAGGTCGCGGCCGATCGCGAGGTGCTTGATCGTGTAGCCGAACCGATCGGCGTAGCGGTGGTCGGCCTCCTCGATGGTGCGGATCCCGGACGTGGGCACGTCGGCGCTGTCGACCTGCGCCCCGAAGGCGAGCATCGCCAGCACGATCAGCTTGTGCGCGGCGTCATGGCCGTCGACGTCGAGCGTCGGGTCGGCCTCGGCGTAGCCGAGCTCCTGCGCCTCGCGCAGCGCGGCGTCGAACGACGACCCCGTGTCGCGCATGCGCGTGAGGATGTAGTTGCAGGTGCCGTTCAAGATCGCGGTGACGCGCTCGACCCAGTCGCTCGCGAACGCGTCGCGGAGCGTCCGGATGATCGGGATGCCGCCGCCGACCGCCCCCTCGAACGCGAGGTCGACCTGGCGCGACGCGGCCCGCGCGAGGAGCGCGGGGCCGTGGGCGGCGAGCAGCAGCTTGTTCGCGGTGACCACGCCCTTGCCGCGGTCGATGGCGCGCTCGATCAGCGCGCGCGCGGGCGTATCGCCGCCCATCACCTCGACGACGACGTCGATCGCGGGGTCGTCGACCACGTCCTCGGGGTTCGTGGAGAGCAGGCCGCGATCCAGGGCCGCGACGCGCTCCTTCTCGAGGTCGCGCACGACCACGCGCTTCACCACGAGGGGCACGCCGGCGCGCTCCGCCAGGTAGCCGGAGTTCTCGGCGAGGAGGCGGAGGACGCCGCCCCCGACCGTCCCGCAGCCGAGGAGCCCGATCTGGATGGGGGCGCCGCCACGCAGGCGCCTGCGATCGCTGGCGGCGTGGGGTTCAGGGTTCAAGTTCAGGGGCGAGGCGCCTTCCGTCTTCATGCGCGCGGAGCTTAGCGCTTCTCGCGCCGAGACGTGACGCCTATGCTGCGACGGCCATGGCGGAAACGATCAAGGGCGTTCTGGGCAACGAGTTCAGGTTCCACGTGGGCGAGGACGGGGGCGCCGTGGAGCGGGGGCCGCTGCTCCCGCTGCGCGTGCTCGTGGTCGCCGATCTCACCCCGCGCGATCCCCACAACGCCGGGGCGAGCCCGCCCGCCGGCGCGGCCCGCGTCGACGCGAGCCGGTTCGATAACCTCTTCGCGATCCTCCGGCCGCGGATCGCGATCGAGGTGCCGAGCGTGCTCGCGGGCGGCCGGGCCGCGCGCGTCGACCTGTCGCCCACCGGCATGAAGAGCTTCCGGCCCGACGCGCTGTGCGCCGAGGTGCCGCTGCTGCGCTCGCTCCTCGACGGCCGGCGCGTCCTCGAGCGGCTACACGACGGCTCGGCCACGGTCGATCAGGCGCGCGCCGAGCTCGATCGGCTCTGGGGCGGCTCCCCGCTCGTGCGCGACATCCTCGGCCTGCTCCCGGCGGAGCGCGAGGGCGCGTCGCCGGGTCGACCCGCCGCGCCCGCGCCGGGCTCGGACGTGGACGCGCTGCTCTCGATGGTCGATCTCGGCGGAGGCAGCGGCGGGGACGCCGGCGCGGCGCCCCCGCCGGCGGAGGCGGGCGGCGCCGGTCAGAGGCCCGCGGAGGGGGGGCGGTTCTCGGAGCTCATCGCGACCGTGGCGGCGAGCGCCCGCCCCCGCGCGGGGCAGGCCGCTCGCCCCGCCGAGGCCATCGGGCAGATCGAGCGCGCGATCGGCGCGCAGCTCGGCGCGATCCTGCAGCACCCGGAGGTGCGGCGCCTCGAGGAGGCGTGGCGGGGGCTGAGCCTGCTCGTGGACCGCGTGAAGACGGCGGAGGGCGTCCGGGTCGAGGTCGTCAGCGCCCGGCCGGACGAGGCGGCCGGCGCGCTCGCGCGGGTGCTCGCGCAGACGGCGAAATCCGAGCCGCCGGCGTCGGTCGCGATCGTGGACGTCGCGATCGACGGCAGCGCCGCCGCGCTCGCGCGGCTCGAGGCGATCGCGCGCGTCGCCGAGGCGCACGCGCTCCCCGCCGTGGTGAACGGCGACGCGCGGCTGCTCGGGGTCGACGATCTCGGCGGCGTCGAGCGGCTCGACAACAAGGCCGCGCTGTTCCGCGCGCCGCACCGGGCGCCGTGGCGCGCCGCGGCGGCGCGGCCTTGCATGCGGTGGGTCGCGATCGCCATGAACCACGTGCTCGGCCGGATGCCCTACGACAAGTCGAGCTCGCGGATCCGGGAGGCGGCGATCGTCGAGCAGCCGGGCGACGAGGGCGGCCGCGTCTGGATCGCGCCGGCGTACGTCGTCGGCGCGCTGATCGCGGCGAGCTTCCGCGAGACGGCGTGGCCGTGCCGCATCGCGGGCGCGATAGGCGGCGGCGTGGTGGGGGACCTGCCGGTGCACGAGGTGAAGGGCGCGTACGAGGGCGACGAGGGCGTCGCGATCCCGACCGAGGCGTTCGTGTCGACCGAAACCCAGCGCGATCTCTCGAAGAGCGGCGTGCTCCTGCTCGCGTCGGCCCCGAACAGCGACGCGGTGTACGTCCTCACCGCGCCGACGGCCTATGTCCCTCCGGAGAAGCTCACCTACGACAGCCCGACGGCCGAGCCCGAGGAGCGCCTCGAGCGCGTCTCGCTCGTCGACCAGCTCTTCGTCGCGCGCGTGGTCCAGTTCCTGCGCGCGCTGTGCGCGAAGCTGCCCGCGGACAGCGACCCCGCGGAGGTGCAGCCGGTCGTCGAGGGGGCGCTCTGGACGCTGTTCGAGAACGCGCCCCCGGCCAGCATCGAGCTCGCGGTGAAGGCCGGCCGCGGCGAGGGCGGGGCGCAGATCGCGGTCACGGTGCGCCCGCGCCGCTTCCTCGGGGTCGGGCTCGACGAGGTGTCGCTCGAGCTGCCGCTCGGCTGACGTGTCGGCAGGATTGACGCCGCCCGGCCCGCGGGGGAAGAATCGCCCGCATGCGGCTCCGCGTCGCGATCCTCATCTCCGTCCTGAGCACCCTGGTGACGACGTGCGAACGGCCGCCGGCCCCGCAGGCGCCGACGGCCGAGTGCGGCTGCCGCAAGAAATAGCCGCCGGGGTCGCGATCTCGGCCGGGCCCTCCTCAATCGGCCGTCTCGCGAAGAACGACACGGCGGCTCCCGGGGGCGAATCGGCCCCTGTCGCCGCGGAGCGCGAGCTCCTCGGGCGGAGCCGACCTGTCTTGCGGGGGATGAGCTCCCGAAGGACCCGAGATCGCTCACCCCACCTCGGCGGAGCTCCGGCGGAGGAATCCTGCGTGGCGCACTCACACGCACCGTAAAATCGCTACCCCCCATCCGGAGGCATCCTCTCGACACGATCTCTCCGAGGCGGTCGGCCGGCGCTTCTCCGGTGACGACGATGCGCGCGGAACGATCGCCTCTCTCGTCTCGACGGAGCGCATCGGATTGCGCCTTTACGCAGATGCTCGGTGGCGCGGTCGCTCATTTCGCGGCCGCTCCGCGGCGCAGTCGCCGATTGCTCAGTCGCTCCGCGGCGCAGTCGCTCCGTTGCTCAGTCGCTCGGTTGCGCGGTTGCGCGCGAATTGCGCAGCTCGCGCGACGCGCGCTGACCGACTCCTCGGGAGGCGGGCGTTGCGTCCGCCCTGCGTTCGTCGGGAACGGCCCGCGTATTGCACTCGCGACGCCGCATGAAGCCTTGCACCCAGCAGAACACCCGCTCCAATCACTCGTTCGCCGGCCGCAGGGCCGTGGTGATCGGTGGGAGCATCGCGGGCCTGGTCGCAGCCCGCGTGCTCGCCGACCATTTCGACGAGGTGGACGTCATCGAGCGCGACGGCATCCCCGACGACCTCCGCGAGGCCCGCAAGGGCGCGCCGCAGGCCCGCCACCTCCACGGCCTGCTCGCCCGGGGAGAGCGCATCCTGAACGACCTGTTCCCCGGGTTCACCGAGGACCTGATCCGGGACGGGGCCGTCGCGTACGACTTCGGGGTCGGCCTCGCCTGGCACCACCTCGGCGCGTGGAAGCCGCGCTTCCATACCGGCGTGCAGACCGTGTGCATGACCCGGCCGCTGCTCGAGGCGCACGTGCGCCGCCGCACGTTCGCGCTGCCCGCGGTGCGGCGCCTGGATCGGCGCGAGGTGATCGAGCTCTCGGCCTCTCCCGATCGCTCCCGGATCACCGGCGTCGTGGTCCGACGACGCGACGAGCCGGGCGGGCTCGAGGAGCTCTCGGCGGACCTCGTGGTGGACGCCAGCGGGCGCGGCTCGCGCGCGCCCGCGTGGCTCGAGGCGCTCGGCTACGCGCGGCCCGACGAGTCGACCATCCAGGTCCGGGTGGGGTACGCCGGCCGGCAGTACCGCCCGCGGGATCCGGCGCAGGTCCCGTGGACGTCGCTCTACGTCCTCGGCTCGCCGTCCGACAGCCGGCGGTTCGGCTGTATCGCGCCGGTCGAGGGCGGGCGCTGGGTCGTGGTGCTCGCGGGCCTGTTCGGCGACCACCCGCCCGCCGATCCAGAGGGCTTCCTGGAGTTCGCGCGCCGCCTGCCGAACGACGCGCTCTACCGGGCGCTGCTCGGGGCCGAGCCGGTGACGGACATCGCCACCTACAAGTTCCCGGCGCACCTCCGGCGGCACTACGAGCGCATGGCGAGGATGCCCGAGGGGCTCGCCGTGCTGGGCGACGCGCTCGCGAGCTTCAACCCCGTTTACGGACAGGGGATGACGTCGGCCTGTCTCCAGGCGCTCGCGCTCGACACAGCGCTCGCGGAGCAGCGCCGCCGCGCGGGCCCCGGCGCGCTCGCGGGGTTCGCGCGTCGCTACCACGTGGCCGCGGCGAAGGCGGTCGATCTGCCGTGGCAGATGTCCACCGGGGAAGACCTCGCCTACCCCGAGACCGACGGCCCGAGGCCGCTCCTCCAGCCGATCGTGCGCTGGTACACCGGCATGCTGCACCGCGCCGCACAGGTCGATCGCGAGGTTTACGTGCGCTTCGTGCGCGTGATGCACATGCTCGACGGGCCCGAGGCGCTCGTGGATCCCCGCCTGATCCTGCGCGTGCTGCGCGCGGGGAGATCGGCCTCGCCGCCCGAGGTGACCGCGGCCGCCCCGACGCACCGGCAGCCCGCCGACGCCTGAGCGGCCCCGGCTGCCCCCCTCGCTGCGGTCGCGTGGCGGCGACAGCCTGCACCGGCATGGAGGCCGGCGCCACCAGGCGCGAACGAGGCCTTTGCAGCGTCGACAACGGCCCCTGGCGGGGAGCCGCCTCGCGGCAGAGCGCGGCGGCAGGCGTTGCCTGCCCGTCCTGTTCTGGTAAGAAGTGCGCGCATTTACCCATCACCGCTCGGCGCGCGAGGCGGCTCCTCGCGGAGGCAGGACATGACCGACCCGATGAATCCGCTGCTTGAGCTCGTCACCCGCGATCGAGAGCACGACTGCGATGGGTATGGCCACGTGAACGTCTGCGTGCGGGTGGTCGGCGTCGCCGAGCTACCGACGCGCGCCGGGCATTTCCGCATCGTCGCGTTCTGGAACAACCGCGACGCCAAGGAGCACATCGCGATGGTGCACGGCGACGTCGTCGGCGCCTCGAACGTGCCGACAAGGCTGCACTCCGAGTGCCTGACCGGCGATGCCATGGGCTCGCTGCGCTGCGACTGCCGCGATCAGCTCCTCGAAGGGCTGAAGAAGATCAAGAGCATGGAGCGGGGCATCCTGCTCTATCTGCGCCAGGAGGGCCGCGGGATCGGCCTCATCAACAAGATCCGCGCGTATGCGCTGCAGGATCAGGGGCTCGACACGGTCGACGCGAACCTCGCGCTCGGCTTCCGGGACGATGAGCGCGACTACGCCGTGGCGGCGCACATGCTGCACAGCCTGAACGTGAGGTCGGTCGAGCTCATCACGAACAACCCCAACAAGGTCCAGCAGCTCACGCAATACGGGGTGTCCGTGACCGGGCGTATCCCGCACGTGATCCCGCCGAACGATCACAACCGCTTTTATCTGGAGACCAAGGCGAAGCGGTCGGGTCATTTCATCGATACGTGGGGCAAGCCGCACCTGGTCGAGCAGAGCGATCCGGTCGTGGTCGACGGGATGTCACCGCCCCCGTCCGAGCCGACCCCTGCGAGCTGAGGCGCCGCGCGGCGCTGTCGTCACCGTCTCACGTCACGGCGCGGCGAGCAGGCGGCGCACCCGGCCCGCGTGGGGGCTCGACGGGAACTGGGCGAGGAACGCCTCGGCGCGGGCGCGCGCGGGGTCGGCGTGCCCGCGGCGCAGCAGCGCGTCGATCGCGATGAGCTCCCGCTCCGCCGCGAGCCGGCCGTGGGGGAACTCGGCCCGGTGCTCGTCGAGCAGCGCGAGCGGCGCCTCCGGCGACCGCGCGAGCACGGCCCTGATCGCCGCGAGCCGTCCGGCCTCCTGGAGCAGCTCGTCGCGCTCCAGCAGGGCGGCCCCCGGCGCAGCCGGCCGAGCCGCGGCACCGCCCTGGCCGGCGCTCCTCGAAGCCAGCTCCCCGCGCGCGGCGGCCCGCGGCGGCGGCTCGGCGCCGGGCACAGGCGCCCCGAGCGCCTGATCGCTGCAGCCTGCGAGGAGGACAGGGAGCGCGGCGGCGAGGCCGCCTGCGATCCATCGATGGCGTGACGAATGGTGAACGACGTTCATGTCGCCGGACTCCTTCATGCGGTCGAGCTGACGGATCTCCGCTGACACGGGCTCGCGCCAAGGCGCGCGCCCATTCCCGGCCGCAGCTCGCCGTCGCCGATGCCGCGGGGGCGGCACGGCGTATTCGACGTGTTCGGTTCGCGCTCCAGCAACGACGGCTCGAGCGCCAGCATCCGTGGCTGACAGGCGTAGTGTAAAATTGAATATCGCTTTGTCAACTCTACTTACATAGGTCGTCTGAAAGCAGCGTGGGCTCTTGTCAAAGGCGGCGGTCGCCGCACTCGGCTCACACTCAGCCCAGAAAGCTCAGAACGTGCCGGCGACGCCCGCGCCGACGCCGCCGATCGCGGGTGCGAGCGAGAGGCGGAAACTCTGCGTGTCCGGACCGGCAACGCCCGGGCGCGGACCGTGAAACAGAGCTGGGATCAGCACGCCGGCGGCGGAGCCGAACACGGCGCCCGTGAGCACATCGGTGAAATAATGGCGGTCGCCGGCGATGCGCAGATAGCCGGAGAGCGTGGCGATCGCCATTCCTTGCGCCCATACCCACGGCGCCGCGCGATAGCCGCGCATCGACGCCACGGTGCCGCTCGCGGCGGCGAGGGAGAAGGCGGCCGTGGCGTGGCCGGAGAAAAAGGAGAGATCGTCGTCGTGCGGGACGGGGCGTGAGCAGCTCTCGCCGGCGCAGAGCACATCCTGGTTGTCGTGGCGGGCATAGGGCCGCTGGCGGCCGACAATGTACTTGGTGAGCTGGTTCAGGCCCATCGCCACCACCATCGCTTCGGTGACGATCACGAGGTCGGCGGCGGTGTTCTCGGAGCGGCCGTCGTGCCACGCGGCGAGCGCGGTGAGGCCCAGCGCCGAGGCGGGCGCGACGCCGATGACGGTCACGTTGCTGAGATCATGGGCGGTTTCCGGGTTGCCCCTCCAGACCAGCGCGTCGCGGATCGACGTGTCGAGCGCGTTGGTCGCGCACCAGCGGCACGACGCGGGCGCGAGGCCCTTCTTGGAGAGCTCGGAGATGACCCACCCGGCGCCGCCGACGACGGTGATCGGCAGATCGATCTCCGGCCGGTACGTGAGCTCGGGAGACGGCTCGGCGGCGGCGGCGGCGGCCGGCGACAGGGCGACAAGAAGGGCGGGCAGAGCGATCGCGGCGGTACGCATAAGAAGCGCGAGCGTAACCCGGGCGACACGGCGCGGGAATCGATGCGCGCGCCGGGGATCGCCCCCCCCCGCCGCAAGGCGCCGCCGCTTGCCGGTGGCGCCCGCCTCGGGTCGCCTCCCCGGTCAGACGCGTGACGACCCGCGCGCGGCGAGGAGCAGCCCGTCGAGCAGGCGCGCGTGGGCGTCGTCGACAAGGCGCCGGAGCTCCACCGGGCCGGCCTTGGACAGCGCGCCCGACGCCGCGAGGGTCGCGAGGCCGTGGTGCATCGCCCAGATCGGGACGGCCAGCGCCATCGGATCGCCCGGCGGGAACGCCCCGGCGCGCTGGGCCTGCTCGATGAACCCGAGGAGCAACCCGAGGTTCTGCGACGTGGCCGCCGCGACCCGCGGGTCCTCCACGTTCACCTCGCCGGAGTACATCACGTGGAAGGGCGCCGGGTGCTCCAGCGCGAAGCGGACATAGGCGAAGCCGGCGGCCAGGAAGCGCGCCCGGAGCTCGCCCCCGGCCTCCTCGAGGGCGGCCGAGATCTGCGCGCCGAGCGCCGCGCTCGCCTGCACCGCGAGCTCCGTCATCAGGGCGCGCTTGTCCGCGAAGTGACGGTACGGCGCGGCGTGCGAGACGCCGATGCGCCGCGCGACCTCGCGCAGCGTGAAGCTCGCGTTCCCCTGCGCCTCGATGAGCGCGAGCGCCTCCTCCAGCACGGCGCGCCGCAGGTCGCCGTGGTGGTAGGGCCG
>JAICEP010000291.1 GCA_025924095.1 Sorangium sp. | reverse complement strand
GGTAGAGGACGACACCGTCGACGTGATGAACGTCCGGAGGGCGTTCGAGAGGGGCAAGATCACGAACCCCCTCTGGGTCGCGGGCGACGGGGTCGAGGGGCTCGATCTGCTGCGCGGCACCCAGGTGCCCAGAGACCGGCGCCTCGTCCTGCTCGACCTGAATATGCCCAGGATGAACGGCATCGAGTTTCTCCGGGAGCTCCGCTCCGACGCCGCGCTGAGGGCGACGCCTGTCGTCGTGCTGACCACCTCGAACGACGATCGGGACAAGGTGGACGCGTACGATCTGAACGTCGCCGGCTACCTGCTGAAGCCGGTGACTTTTCTGAGCTTTGTCGAGCTCATGACGGCGCTGAACCGGTACTGGACGCTCGTGGAGATGCCTTGAGCCGTAGGTCGGTTCGTCTCCTCGTGGTCGACGACGACACGGTCGATCGGATCGCGATCTTGCGAGCGCTGCGGAGCGGCCGCGTCGACGCCGAGATCCGGGAGGCCGATTCCGTCGATTCGGCGCTCGCGGTGCTGTACGAGCAGCAGATCGACTGTGTGCTCCTCGATTTCTACCTGCCCGGGGGCGACGGGCTCACGGTGATCGAGGCGGCGCGCAAGGCGAAGCTCACGGCGCCGTTCATCATGCTGACCGGGCAGGGCGACGAGTCGCTGGCGGTCGATCTGATGAAGCGGGGGGCGGCGGACTACGTGCCGAAGAACCTGCTGACGCCCGAGCGGCTCGTGCAGAGCCTGCGCTACGTCCTCCGGCTGAACGAGGCGGAGCGCCGCGAGGACGAGGCGCGCCGGGCGCTCGCTCGCCACGCGAACCAGCTCGCGCAGCTCACCGAGGCGACGCTGCGCATCCACCGGTCGCTCTCGCTGAACGAGCTGATCCAGCGCACCACCGAAGAGGCGCGCGCGCTGCTCGACGCGAACGTGGCGGTCGCGCGGCTGGCCTCGCGGGGCGTGGCGCAGCGGCCTTTGACGGGCCTCTCGATGTCCGAGGAGTACGCCGCGCGGGAGGACCGCGACAGCATCCGCGAGATCGCGTGCGGCCTGATCGAGCGGAGGAGCACGAGCGTCCGGCTGACGGGCGACGAGATCGCGAGCGATCCCACGTGCGCCGACGTGCTGTCGCGCGCGCCGGCGGAGCTCTACCCGCGCTCGCTCGTCGCGGCGCCGCTGCGCGGGAGGGACGGCCAGTGCATCGGGAGCATCCAGCTGCTCGACCGGCGCGACGGGCCGTTCGTGGAGAGCGACGAGGTGCTGCTCACCCAGCTCGCGCAGTCGGCGTCCGTCGCCCTCGAGAACGCGCGGCTGTACAACGAGGCGCAGGCCGCGACGCGCGCCCGGGACGACCTGCTCGCGATCGTGTCGCACGACCTCCGGAACCCGCTCAACACGATCGCGATCACGGCGTCGCTGCTGCGGAGCGATCTGCTCCAGCGGAAGGACGGCGAGGAGGACGACGCCGTCCAGCTCGTCGACCGGATGGACCGCGGGATCCAGCGCATGACGCGGCTCATCGAGGATCTGCTCGACGCGTCGCGCATCGAGGCGGGGCGGCTCGTCGTGTCGCCGCGGGTGGAGCGGGGCGGGGCGCTCGTCCGCGAGGCGCTCGAGGCCGCCGCGTCGCTCGCCGAGGCGAAGGGCTGCCGGGTGACGCAGGGGCCGCTCGACGCGGGCCTGGAGGTCCTCGCCGACCGGGATCGGGTGCTGCAGGTCTTCTCGAACCTGCTCGGCAACGCGCTGAAGTTCACGCCGAAGGGCGGCGTGGTGAGCGTGTCGCTCTGCCGGGTCGCCGATCTCGCGCGCTTCTCCGTGGCCGACACGGGCCCGGGCATCCCGCCCGAGCATCAGCCTCACCTCTTCGATCGCTACTGGAAGGCCTCGCAGGAGTCGCGCACCGGCGCGGGGCTCGGCCTGTACATCGCGCGCGGCATCGTCGAGGCGCACCACGGGACCGTGGCGGTCGAGAGCACCCCGGGCCAGGGGACGACGATCCACTTCTCGGTGCCCCTGGCGAGCTGAGCGCTCGTCGTCGCGTCGCGCGTCGCGCGTCGCGCGTCGACGCGCGCGGTCCTCTCATCCCGCCGAGCCCGTCCCCGCATCCGCGGGCTCCCCCGGGGCGCCCGGCGCTCCCTGCCGATGCGTCAGCCGGTAGAGGACCGGCAGGACGACCAGCGTGAGCGTGGTGGAGGAGAGGATCCCGCCGATGACGACCGTCGCCAGCGGGCGCTGCACCTCGGAGCCGGTGCCGGTGGCGAGCGCCATCGGGACGAAGCCGAGCGCCGCGACGAGCGCCGTCATGAGCACGGGGCGGAGCCGCGCGATCGAGCCGTGGAGCACGGCGTCGTCGAGCGCCTCGCCGCGCTGCCGCAGGTTCTCGATGAACGTCACCATCACGAGCCCGTTCAGCACGGCGACCCCCGAGAGCGCGATGAAGCCCACGGCCGCCGAGATCGAGATCGGGAGCCCGCGGCCCCACAGCGCGAGGATGCCGCCGGTGAGCGCCAGCGGGACGCCGGTGAAGATCAGGGCGGCGTTCCTGAGCGTCCCGACGGAGAGGAAGAGCAGGCCGAAGATCAGCCCGAGCGCCAGCGGGACCACCACGGCAAGGCGCCGCTCGGCGGCGAGCAGGTTCTCGAACTGGCCGCCCCAGGACATCCAGTAGCCCGGCGGGAGCTTGATCTCGGCGTCGATCCGCTCCTCGGCGTCGGCGACGAAGCCGCCGAGGTCGCGGCCGCGCACGTTGCACTGGACGACGACGCGGCGCTTGCCGCTCTCCCGGCTGACCTGGTTGGGGCCCTCTTCCACGCGGAGGCTCGCCACCGCGCCGAGCGGCACGAACGCCGCCCGGCCGGGCGCCCGCGCCGACGCGGCGAGGGTCGGACCGCTCGGGCCGGGCGCGTGCGCCTGCGTGCCCCGGAGCGGGATCGGCAGGCGCTCGAGCGCCCCGATGTCGCGGCGGATGACGTCGGGGAGCCGGAGCACGAGATCGAAGCGCTTGTCGCCCTCGAAGACCTCGCCGGCGCTCACGCCGCCGATCGCCGCCTCGACGACCGCCTGCACGTCGGCGACGTTGAGCCCGTAGCGCGCCACCATGCGCCGATCCACGTCGATGGTCAGCACCGGCAAGCCCGTGACCTGCTCCACCTTCACGTCGGCCGCGCCCGGCGTCGCCCGCAGGAGGGCGCCGATCTTGCTCGCCTCTTTCAGCATCACCTCGAGGTCGTCGCCGAAGACCTTGATCGCGACGTCGCTCCGCACGCCGCTGATGAGCTCGTTGAACCGGAGCTCGATCGGCTGGCTGAACTCGTAGTTTTGCCCCGGCAGCTCCTGGATCACCTCCTCGATGGCCCCGGCGAGCTCCTCCTGCGTCGCCGCCTTCGTCCACCCGCTCCGGGGCCTCAGCATCAGGTAGGTGTCGGAGACGTTCGGGCCCATCGGATCGGTCGCGACCTCGGCCGTGCCGGTGCGGGCGAAGATGTGCTCGATCTCGTCCGGGAACCGCTCCTTGAGCACGCGCTCGAGCTGCGCCTGCATCGCCACGCTCGTCGTGAGGCTGATCGAGGGGATGCGGGCCGGCTGGAGCGCGAGCGCGCCCTCGCTCAGCCTGGGCGCGAACTCGCGGCCGAGCCCAGCGGCGACCAGGCCCGAGGCGACGAGGACGACGCCGGCAGCGGCGACGACGAGCGGCTTGTGGGACAGCGCCCAGGCGAGCACCCGGCCGTAGGCGCGCTTCGCGTGGTGGAAGAGGAAGTTCTCCTGCTCCGACACCCGGCCCGTGAGGAGCAACGCCACGAGCGCCGGGACGAACGTCATCGACAGGATCGTCGCCCCCGCGAGCGCCAGGACGACGGTCTGCGCCATGGGGCGGAACATCTTCCCCTCGATGCCCGTCAGCGTGAGGATGGGCAGGTAGACGATCGCGATGATGAGCTCGCCGAAGATCGTCGCCTGGCGGACCTCCTGGGACGCGTCGTAGGCGAGGCCGAGCCGCTCGTCCCGGGTGAGCGCGCGCCCGAGCCGGCGCTGCTCCTCGGCGAAGCGGCGCACGCAGTTCTCGACGATGATCACCGAGCCGTCGACGATGAGCCCGAAGTCGATGGCGCCGAGGCTCATCAGGTTGCCGCTGATCTTGCCCTCGACCATGCCGGTGACGGCGATCAGCATCGAGAACGGGATCGCCAGCGCGGCGATCAGCGCGGCCCGGAGGTTCCCGAGCAGGAGAAAGAGCACCACGACGACCAGCGCGGCCCCTTCGAGCAGGCTGGCCCGCACGGTGCTCAGGGTGGCGTCGACGAGGTAGGTGCGGTCGTAGATGGTCTTGACCGTCACGCCCTCGGGCAGGGACTTGTTGACCGCCTTCATCTGCTCGTCCACGCGCCTGGAGACGGCGCGTCCGTTCTCCCCGACGAGCATGATGGCCGTGCCGATGACCGCTTCCTCGCCGTCCTCGGTCGCCGCCCCCGTGCGCAGCTCCCGGCCGACGCCGACCTCGGCGATGTCCTCGATCCGGATCGGCACCTCGCCGTGGTCGCCGACGATGATGCCCCGGATGTCGTCCTCGCTCTGCACGAGGCCCGTGGCGCGGACGAGGTACTGCTCGCCCTTGTGCTCGATGTACCCGCCACCCGCGTTGGCGTTGTTGGCCGCGAGCGCCTCGAGCACATCGCGGAACGAGAGCCCGTAGCCGACGAGCTTCGCCGGGTCCGGCGAGACCTGGTAGAGCCGCTCATAACCGCCGATCGAGTTGACCTCGGTGACCCCTGGCACGGTCCGGATCTGGGGCCGCACGACCCAGTCCTGGATCGTGCGTAGATCGGTCAGATCGTACGGCTGCCCGTCGGGCCGCCGGGCGTCCGGCGCGGCCTCGAGCGTCCACATGTAGATCTCGCCGAGGCCGGTCGCGATCGGGCCGAGCTGCGGCTCGCCGAGCCCCGGCGGCAGGCTCTCCTTCGCGGCGCCGAGGCGCTCGGCCACGAGCTGCCTGGCCCAGTAGATGTCGGTGTCGTCCTCGAAGATCACCGTCACCTGGGAGAGCCCATAGCGGGAGAGCGAGCGCACCTGCTGGACGCCCGGGATCCCGCCCATGGCCCACTCGATGGGGAAGGTGATCTGACGCTCGACCTCCACGGGGGAGAGCGCCTTCACCGAGGTGTTGATCTGCACCTGGACGTTGGTGATGTCCGGGACCGCGTCGATCGGCAGGCGCGTGAAGTTGTAGGCCCCGAGCGCGCCGACCGCGATCGTGAGGGCGACGACGAGGAAGCGATGGCGCACCGAGAGCGCAAGGAGCCGCGAGAGCAAGGTGAGCATGGGGCCGGCGCGCTCCTCAGTGCTGGTGGCCGGCCTCGGACTTGCCGAGCTCCGCCTTGAGAATGAAGCTGTTCTTGCCGGCGTAGCGCTCGCCGGCGGCGACCCCCGCCAGGATCTCGACGACCAGCGCGTGTTCGACGCTCGGGGCTCCGGGTCGCCTGTCGGCGCCCTTCGCCCCGAACTCAGGTTCGACGCTCGGGGCTCCGGGTCGCCTGTCGGCGCCCTTCGCCCCGAACCCCGGCGAGCTCATGCCCCGGCGTCCGACCTTCACCGGGCGGATCTCGAAGCCGCCGCCCGCCTCGACGAAGACGACTTCCCTGCCCTCGATCCGCTGGATCGCCTCGTCCGAGACGACCACCGGCGCGGCCACCTCCTCGATGGCGATGTCGGCGGTGGCGAAGAGCCCGGGGCGCCAGGCTGCGCCCGGGCTCTCGAGGACGACGCGGGCCACGGCGGAGCGGTTCTGCTCGTCGACGACCTGCCCCAGGTACGCCAGCGTGCCCTGCGCGGCTTGCTCGATGCCCTCGGCCTTGACCCAGGCCGTCTGGCCGACCTGCACGCGGCTGAGATCCTTGGCGTAGACGGTGACGTTGACCCAGATCGTGGACAGGTCGGCGATGACGAAGACCTGGGTGTCCTCCTTGAGGACCTCGCCGATGGCGATGTGCTTCTCGATGAGGGTGCCGTCCATCGGGGCGACCAGCGCGTAGCCGGTGCCCCGGGTCGCGCCGGAGCCTGCGGTGGCGCTGAGCTTCTGGGCGGCGCTCCGGTGCTCGATCCGCGCCTCGGCGACCGCCTGCTTGGCCGCCAGGTACTCCTTCTCGGCCGAGATCCGCTCCTTCCAGAGCGCCTCGTGGCGCGTGAAGCTCGCCTCGGCGAGGGAGAGGCGCTCCTTGGCCGCCAGGAGCTCGCGCTGGAGCTCGGCCAGCTCGCGGCTGTCGAGCACGGCGAGCACCTCTCCGCGCTTCACCGTGTCGCCGAGCTGCTTCTTCACCTCCCGCGCCGTCCCCGGCACCCGGGGCGTGACGTGCGCGATGGCCTCGGCGTTGAGCGCCACCTCGCCGGGCAGCGTGACCGTCACGGCGACCTTGCCCGGTCCGGCGGTGAGGATCTCCAGCCCGGCGTTCTGGATCATCGCGGGCGAGAGCTGGAGCCTGCCGCTGCCGTGGGCGTGCGCTTCCCCGGCCTCGTGCGCGTGCTCCTTGCCCTCGTCGTGCGCGTGCTCCTTGCCCTCGTCGTGCGCGTGCCCCTTGCCCTCATCGTGCGCGTGGTCCTCGCCTTCGCCGTGCGCGTGCTCCTTGCCCTCGTCGTGCGCGTGCGCTCTCTCGCTTTTGCCGTGGTGGTGCCCGTCCTCGTCTCCGTGGCCGGCCTCGGGGTCGTGCCCGTGGCGTCGATGCTCGATGAGCACCGTGAGGGCGACGGCCGCGACGACGAGCGCCAGCACCGCGGCGGCGATCACGGCGACCGCCTTCGGCGAGAGCTCGATCTTCCGCTGGGGAGCGCTCATCGGAGCGCCCTCCCCGCCGCGACAAGGAGCTCGATCTTGGCCGCCGCATGGGCGTGCTCGGCTTCCAGCAGCGCCGCCTCGGCCTCGATGACCTCGCGGCGCACCAGGAGGACGCTCGCGAGATCCTTCTCGCCGAGCTCGTACCCTCGCGCCGAGATCGCGGCCGCCTGCTCCATGAGGGTGGCGGTCGGTGCGAGGGCCTGGAGGGCCTCCTTCGTCGCCCGGTAGCGCGCATACAGCTGGTGAATCTGGCCCACGGCGCCGGCCCGCGCGGCGTCGGCGCGCGCCCGGGCGACATCGATCTCCGCGGCGGCCGTCGCGGCGCCGGCCCGGTTGGCGTTCAGGATCGGCAGCGGGACCGCGAGGCCGAGCATGCCGATGTTCGCGCCGTCGTCGTGCTCGACCTGGGCGATGACGCTGACGGTCGGCCAGCTGGCCGAGCGCTCTCGCTCCGCCCTGGCGCGCGCCGCACCGACCGACGCCTCGGCGGCGCCGACATCGGGGCGCCGCTCGACCTCGCCGAGGCTCGACGCGAGCGCCGGCGGCTCGCCGGGAGGCACGAGCGGCCCCTCCACCGGGAGGCTCTGCGCTCCCGGCGAGGTGAGGCCGAGCAGGGCGAGGAGCGCGGCCCTGTCGGCGTCCCGTGCGCCTTCCGCCGCCTTCGCCGCTGCGACGTCGCGTCCTTTCTGGAGCAGCGCCAGGGCGACGTCGACCTCCGGCACCTCGCCCGCCCTGCGCTGGCGCTCCGCCGCGGCGTGGAGCCGCTCTGCGAGGGCGACGCGCGCGCGGGCGAGCTGCACCTGCCGCTCGTCCCGGAGCACGAGGGCGTGCTGGAGCAGGGCGGCGAGCAGGACGCGGCGCCGGCCGTCTTCGGCCTGGATCTCGGCGGCGCGCTGCTCGGCCTTCGCCGCGGTGATGCGCCCGCCCCGTTGACCGCCGAGCTCGATCGGCCACTCGATGGACGCTTCAGCGGCGGCCGGCTTGCTCCCGTCGGGGTTGAGCCGGACGCCGCCCATCCCGGTGAGCACGGGGTTCTCGAGCGAGAGCACGCCGGCCGCCGAGGTCGCGGCGCGGGCGACGCCGGCCTCGGCCGTGGCCACGCGCGCGCTCGGCGCTGCGCGGGCGAGGTCGGCGACGCGGGCGCGGGTGAGGGGCGGCTCCGCGGCGTGCACCGCCGCAGGCGCGAGCAGCAGGAGGAGCAGGTGGCCAAGGGCGATCGAGGAGGCGACGAACGGACGACGCACGCAGGGACGGAGCATGGACGGGCAGCCCTCGAGCGCGTGGAGCGCTCGCGCGAAGAACCGCGGTTGTGCCCGGTCAGGATCGCGCGAGGGGGCCGAGCGCGGGGCGGCGTGGCGCGGGGGCGCTCATGCGCCCGAGCGCGGCTGCCGTGCTCGTCGATGCGATGCCTGACGCGGGCGCCTCAAGCGCGCGGGCGTCGGGGTGGCCGTTCGAGGCGGCAGGTGGGGCAGCGCCCTGGCATTTCCGGCGGCGTCGATGCGGCGATCTCGTACGCCTCGAGGAGGAGGTAGGGCGGCACCTCCTCCAGGGACAGCGTCATGGGGATGCGGCCACAAGCGCAGTCGTTGCAGCTGGGCGGACAGTCGTCGTGCGAGCTGTCCGGATGCCCGTCCTCCGCGTCATGGGCGGAGGACGACTCGAGCATCGGGTGCTCGCAAGCGATCGCCACGCCGAGCGCCTGGAGGGTATGGCCCTGGGCCAGGAGGCCGACGACGAGGAACACCGAGAGCGCGGCGCAGATCCAGCGAAGGATGGCGCTGCGGTTACGGTGGGGTCGCCGGACGCGGAACATCCGCCACGAGGGTGGAGGAGGATGCGACGACCGTCAAGGAGGGCCCGCGCCTCGCAGAACGCGGGGACCGAGCTACCGCCGGTCGGAGGGTAGGGGTCCAATTTGAACATGAGGGCGTGAAGGCAGGAAGAAAAGACCAAGGATCTTGCTGCCTTCACGCCTTGATGTGAGCTCTCTCTGGGCCAACGTGACCATTGCCTGAGCGCGAGCCGCATAACGAACCCCTGAAGGTCGGGATCAATCCGGACTGGCCCCCTTCGCGCGGGCCAACTTACAGGCCGCTCGAGGCGAGTCCATCGCGCATCGATGAGGATCGGACAGAACACATCCCATCTCGGGACGCCGTCCTCCGTGCATTGGGTGAAGGAACGTGACGCGGGGCCGGACGGCGGGCTACGGCCGCTTCAGATCGGGCCTTCAAGGGGCAGCGGCGCGTCGGCCTTCTTCTTCGCCCGGCGCGCAGACTCGGCCCGGCGCCGCCGCCCATAGGCGCTGGTC
>JAICEP010000290.1 GCA_025924095.1 Sorangium sp. | reverse complement strand
CGTCCGTCGCGCTCAACGGCGGATCGCACCGCCCCCCCATGGTACGATCCCGGGCGCTGTGCCAGCGGTCCAATCTGCCCCGCGGCGCAGCACGCAGCGCAAGGGGCGCCACGGAGGCTCGCGATGACCGGCCGCGTCGACTTCTAGTTCGTATACATCTCAGGCTACGCGTACTTCGCCTGGCTGCGCCTCCAAGAGATCTGCGAGCGCCGCGGCGTGGAGCCGGGGGTGCACCCGGTGCTCTTTGCCGGCCTGCTCGACCACTGGGGCCAGCTCGGGCCCGCCGAGATCCCTCCGAAGCGCGAGTGGGTATACAAGGACGCCTTCCGCCACGCGAAGCTCCACGGCATCGAGCTCTCCTGCCCGAAGTTCCACCCCTTCAACCCGTTGCTCGCCCTGCGGCTGTCGCTGCGCGAGGTCGGCGGCGTAGAGCAGCGCAGGATCGTCTCGACCCTCTTCCGGGCCGGCTGGGGGCAGGGGTTGGACCTCGGCTCGCGGGACGAGCTCGCGGCCGCGCTCGAGCGCGAGGGGCTCGACAGCCGCGCGCTCATCGCGAAGGCGTCGGAGCCGGCCGCCAAGGAGGCGCTCCGGCAAAACACCGAGCGCGCGGTCGCGCGGGGCGTGTTCGGGGTGCCGACGACCTTCGTGGACGATGAGCTCTTCTGGGGGAGCGACCGCATGGACTACATCGAGCTCGCCCTCGACGGGCGCGACCCGCTGGACCACGCCCGCGTGCGCGAGGCGCTCGCGCGCCCCAGGCAGGCCGACCGGCGCAAGGTGCGCAGCGGCGACGGCGGCTGACCGCCGCCGGCGGCGCTGCGCGGAGCGCGCAAGTGAAAGAAGCCGGCGCGCTGCGCGATGAGGTGTGCGCGGCGAGCGGATCGGGCGGCATCGTGGGCGTCAGATGGCGAGGTGCCGCTGTCGAAGCAGCGATATCCCTTGTAGCGGAGCGCCGCGATGCGATCGCGATGCAGATCGTCAATCGACGTCGCGGGGCGGACGCTGACCCGCTGGCTCATCTCGAGGAGCTGGTCGTGGCTCACGGTATCGCCGCCCCCGGGAGCGAGACCTCCGGCGCCCCGCGCTCCGTGGGGATCCTCGGGGGGAGAGAGCGAGAGCCGAGACCTCCGCCCCTGTCAAGCGCCCCGTCGAGCGAGGGCGCCGAGCGAGGGGGCGCCGCCCGTCGCCCCTCGATCGCAGCAGAGCCGGCCAGGCCGGTGACGCAGCGCCTGCATCTTGCCCTCGCCGGGGCGAGCTTCTCGGCGTACAGGGACCCCCTGCACTGGGCGAGGGCGTGCGTACCTCCTCACACGAAAGGGTCGCTACCATGGACGGTTTGAATCGCGTGATGCTGCTCGGAAACCTCGGCGCCGACCCCGAGCTCCGGTTCACGCAGGGCGGGCAGGCGGTGCTCAACATGCGCCTGGCCACGACGGAGACGTACCTCAACAAGGACAAGGAGCGCGTCGAGCGCACCGACTGGCACAACGTCGTCGTGTGGGGCAAGCGCGGCGAGGCGCTGGCGAAGATCCTGACGAAGGGATCGTCGGTCTTCATCGAGGGCTCGCTACGCACGTCGAGCTACGACGACAAAGAGGGCAACAAGCGCTACAAGACCGAGATCAACGCCAACAACATCATCCTCACCGGCCGAGGCAAGGGCAGCGGCAGCAGCGGCGAGACGTTCGTGCCCGATGGCGGCGGGTACGAAGCGGAGGGCGAAGGCTACGGCGGCGGCGGCGGCGGGTACGCGCCTCGCGGCGGTGAAGGTGGAGGCGCGCCCCAGGGCGGCGGATACGCCCGCAGCAGCGGCTCCTCGGCGGGCGGCTCCGCCGCCAGCGCGGGGGACTTCGAGGTGAGGTTCGGTCGCGACAAGGGCAAGCGGATCAGCGAGGTCGCGGATCTCTCGTGGCTCCGCGGGACGCTGGAGAGGGACCTCGCCGACGGGTCGAAGTCCCAGTTCCACGAGAAGGCGCGCGGGCAGCTCGCGGCGATCGACGCGGAGCTGGCGCGGCGCGCGGGCAGCGGCGCGCGCTCGGTCGCGACCGGCAGCGGCGGGGGGCGAGCGCCCGCCGGCGGCGGTGGGAGCGCGCCTCGCGGGGGACGCCCGGCGCCGCAGGATGCGCCGCCGGCCGACGACTACGACACCGGCGGCGGCGGCGGCGGCTTCGGGAACGACGACGACATCCCGTTCTGATCGCCGGGAGACAAGGCCAGCGCTCCTTCGCCGCGAAGCTCCGCCAACGAAGCGGTGGTGGCCGGATTTGAACATGAAGGCGGGAAGGCGGGAAGAAAAGATCAATGATCTTCCTGCCTTCCCGCCTTCATGGGATTCACTCCGGGGCCAATCAGGCCACCACCCCAGGCGACGGTAGCGCAGCCGAAGGCGCCGCATCTCGCGTCCGCCCCGGGGAAGGCGCAGCCGCCTCACCCGGCGACGGTGGCGCAGCCGAAGGCGCCGCGTCAGGCCCCCATCGCTCGGTCCCCCGTGCGCGCTGGCCGTGCGGCAGCTGGTGGAGCGCGAGCGCCCCGCCATGTTCGCGCGGCTGCGCAAGAGCTACATGCCTCCTGGCGGCGCGAGGCGCGCGGCGATGTGACGGCGTGAGCCGCCGTCCTGACGGACACGTGCGTCCGGCTCCATCCCCCGGCAGCGAGCAGCGTCAAGCGCCAAGAGCTCGTGGCTATGACAGACAATGTCCGACACGGTCGACTCCTCGATCGCGCCCCCTTCCTCTCCATTTCTCCACAGGCGTTCTCCACAGGACATCCCCTGGACAACAGCTGGATTCTGTCGATTACCCTCGCCGCGCGCGCCTCTCCTCGTCATGGCCATTCGCACAGCCTGGCGGAGCCCCGCGCCGCAGGGGAACCCGGCGCCGTCGATCCATGTAAATACGCGTAATCACAACGATTTTCTGGCCACGAGCGCCGCCGTCCGCCCCTGACAGGCTGGGACAATGTCCGTCCGATCGATCCCTTCCCCGACGGGTCGAAGATGACTATTGATGGTAGACATCAAGGACGCGGCGCGACGGCGTGTCTCTCGCACGACGCGCGCACATGGCGCGCCGGAATGCTTCGTTCTGGAGGAGACTTCATGGAAAAAATCTCGCTCACGTACTTTGTCGACTTCGTTCTCAAGGCCGGGACGCCCAAGCTGACCGGCGTCAGGGACCTCAAGGAGCGGAAGGACGACCTCCACACGGACTTTTACAGGCAGGTGCGAGAGGCGATCGTCGACATGCACAGGAGCGGAGAGCCCACCAGCGTGCTCGACGGCTTCCTCGCCGCCCAGCACGACGAGCGGCGCCGCCGCATCTACCCGTCGGTGGTGAACGGATATCGCAAGTTCCTCGCCTCGGCCAGGATGACGTGGTTCGCGCCGCCGGTGTCGACGTATCGCCTCGGCGATCTCGAGATCAACGTCAACCCGGAGCTCGGGCTCGTCATCGATGGGACGCCCCATGTCATCAAGATGTATTTCCGCGGGGAGCCTCTGTCGTCCAAGCGCGTCTCGGTCGTGCTGAACCTGCTCATGAACGGACTCGCGGAGAGCACGCCGGGCGGCGCCTTCGCGGTGCTCGACGTGCGGAACGCCAAGATCCACACCTTCAAGGTGCCGAACCCGCGGCTCAGCCTGCTGCTCCGCGGCGAGGCGGCCTCCTTCGCCACCATCTACACCGGGTTGTGATCGCGGCGCCGCCGGAGGATAGCCCGCGCAGAGCCACTCCGACCTGTCAAGAATGAGGCGATCGGTCGGCGCCTGGTCCGACGGGCCCACGTGCGCAGAGTGAGGCATCGTGCCTGAGCCGCGAGCCGGCCCGGAAGGCGCAGGCCGCCGCCCGGCGGCTCACGCCGAGATGGCACTGGCCCCGAGCAGGCTCTGGGTGAGCTTGCCGCCTTCGACCGCGAGCTCGCGCAACGCGGTGTCGACGTGCCGATCCTCGACGACGCGCCCGGCTCCCTCGTCGGCGGAGAAGAGCGCGGCCTTGCGCAGGAGCTCGCGGAGGAAGGCTGCGCTCACGCCCTTCGTCCTCGCCACGAAGGCGTCGAGCTGCGAGAGGCGCAGCTCGAGCCCTCGGCCGTAGAGCTCGAAGAGGCGGCGACGGCAGCCCTCGTCGGGCAGCGGCACCTCGAGCGCCTGATCGATGCGCCCCGGCCGCGCCGCCAGCGCCGGCTCGAGGATGTCGGGCCGGTTGGTCGTCAGGATGAAGAGGATGTCGGCGTCGTCGGAGAGCCCGTCCATCTGGTTCAGCAGCTCGAAGAGCACCGCGTTGCTCCCCGCGCACTGCCGGGTGCGCTCCTCCGCGACGAGATCGACGTCCTCGAGGATCACCGTCGCCGGCTCGAGCAGGCGCGCGAGCGCGCACGATTGCTCGATGAGCCCCATGGCCCGCCCGGTCAGCAGGATCACCGTCCGATCCGGCATCTGCCCCGCGAGGTACATCGCCGTGAGCGTCTTGCCCGTGCCAGGAGGTCCATGCAGCAGCATGCCGCGCTTGAGGTGGCGGCCCATCGCCCTGAGCTCGCCGCGGAGCTCGGCGAAGCGGACAGCCTGGCGCTCGATGCGATCGAGGAGACCTTGCGGCAGGATGATCTGATCCTTGCCGATGGCCGGCAGCCGATGAAACCGCACGTCGATGGTGCCTTGCTGCGGCTGCTCGAGGGAGATGACGTGGCCCCGGTAGATGCTCCGCGCGCGCATGGTGCTCCGCACCTCGGCGAGCACCGCCTCCGCTTCCGCGCGCTCCGCGGCCATCACCTCCAGCGTGAGGCTCTCGCGCCACCCCGCCGACGCGCTCACGTACACAACCAGGCGCTGCTCGCCACGCCGGACGAGGTGCACGCCGCAGCGGACGCAGGCGATGACCCGGCCCTGATCGAGCGGCAGGTTGACGTACTCCACGGGCCCGACGTCGATCCCTGCGCCGGGTATCGCGCTCCGGGGCGCCGCGAGCTGCGAGAGCCTCGCCGTGAACATCTCGTGCGTCGAGGTGATCCCGAAGAGCTCGGTCTCGCGCTCCGGCTGACCGAGGTAGGCCTGGAGAGCGAGGTGCAGGTTGGGGTGCTCGTGCTTCGCAAACTGCTCGGACACGACGGGCATCTGCGCCGGATCACCGCCCAGGTGCTCGCGAAGGCGCCGCCGTATCTCCGGCTCCTGTGCGGGCGCCTGCGCTGTCATCTGCTCGAGGAACGCCTGAAAAGAAGCGCCGAACGTCGACGGGTCGAGCTTGGGGTCGGTCATCTTCGTCACCTCCACCACCGAGACTACACGAGCCGCAGCGGCCATGCGGCTCCGCTCAGGATGCCGGGCAGCGCCGAGTCGACCCTGGGCCACGGGATCTCGGCGAGGTCAATACGGCACTCGGCGTCGTCACCGATCTTTCCTACTTCACTGGGGTTGGGGACGGCTTGCCCGCCTCCCCCTGACGAGTCCGCTCACCGACTGGGGGCGCGAGAGCCCCCTCGCGACTGAAGAGGCGGCGCGCCGGCGGTGCGACCTCTGGTTTCGCGACGCGAGCGGCGCCGCGCTTGCTGCCCGGCTTGACGCCCGAGTACTCGCGCGCGACTCAACATTACAGCGCCTGCTGGATATACAATATCGGCTCCGACGCCGATAGTCCGTTTGATGACGGTGGCTGGGGCCCTCATTTGCGAACGCTGGTCGCACAGCGTCTGGCTCTCCACACGGACGGAAGCGGGTACACCCGGGTAACAAGAATATCTCGTTGGGTTCGCTGGTAGCGGGGTCCAAGCGGGACTGTTCCCAGAACGGCACGGGAGGGCAGCGAAGCCCGGTCCAGTACCGGCATGCGCCTTGCTCTTCCCTTGTCCAGCGAACGTAGCGCCTGGATCCGCCGTAGCTAGTATTCGCGGCAGTCGCCCGGCGCCTGGAGCGCGCCGAAGCTGTAGGGCCGCGCCTGCTTGACCAGCAGCCGGCGCTCCGGACCCATCAGCTTCCATTCGATCTGCATCGCGTACAGCCGGTTCTCCCCGCCCGGGTCCACCAGCGGCTTGTAATGCTCGTGGATCGACCCGAGCACGCAGCCGAGCCGCTGGACCTCCGGGAACGACAGCACGTCGCGCCCGCGCGACAGGCTCGAACGCGCGAGGTACTCCGCCTTGATCGTTCGGGGCGGCGGCGTGTACACGATCTCGTCGCTGCTCACGCCGGGCGCGGGGTTCGTGACCGACGCCTCCCCGATCTGCGCGTTGATGTAGTACTGGCTGTCGCGGGTCGCATCGAGCGCGTTGCGGCTGATGCCCACGCCCTGCGCGCGCTCCGATTGCCAGGCCTGGTGCACGAGCACCGCCATCGCCGCGCTCGCCTGCTCGACGTGGCCGAACTCGCGCTCATCGTAGGCACGCGTGTTCCAGAGGCTCGACCAGACCGTGAGCAGCGCGTCCTCGAGGGAGCTCGACGCCGCGTCCAGCTCGCCGCTTGTCGACGTGTGCAGCCCCGCGCCGTTGAAGGTCGCCAGATCCTCGGTGTTGCTGCTGCTGCGCAGGCGCACGCGGTCGCCGCCGAAGCGTCGCTTGACGGCGGCCGTGACCTCGCTCATGAGCTCGCCATCGACCGGGTGCGCCAGCATCCGCGCGCGCACCTGCGCCAGCCCCTCGGCGTGCGCGTGCGGATCGGCGCGGAACTCGGGATCCTTCTCGAGATCGGCCAGGAGCTCCGCCGCGCCGCTCGCCTGGAAATGATCCATGTAATGCGCGAACGGGATCGCGAACGCAGCGGGCGGCACGTACAGCGGCACCAGGTCGGTCGGGCAATACGACCCCACGCCGCTCACGCGGTACAGCTCGGCCATGCCTGCCGCCTTGGAGCCGATGCTGTCGCTCATCGAATAGCTCGCGGCGTCGAGCGACACGATCCCGCGCACGGAGAGGTCGAGCGCCGGCGCGAGCCGCTCGCCGGTCGGCTTGCGCGCCTCCCAGTAAGCGTCCGCCTCCTGCGCGGTCGCCTCGCGGAGGTCGAAGTCCGACGCCCGCACCTCGAGCCGCACCAGCTTGCCGAACAGGCCCTTGAGCCGCTCGTCGTCGCGCGCGCGGCGCAGGGCCATGTTCGGCGTCCCCCGGCCGCGCGCCAGCACGTTCACGTGCGCCAGCGGCGTCTGGAACGCCTCGGTGATGAGGCCGCCCATGAACGCCGTCTCGTTCGGCACGTCGTCCGTCACCACGATCACGTTCGGGCCGAGCTCGGCCGTCTCCAGATCGCGCGCCGGGACGAACGTCAGCGTGCCGAAGCCCTCGGCCGGGTTGAGCGGCTGGTACGTGAGCCCCTTGTACGGCGCGTTCGGCCCGACCAGCGGCGCGTTCCCCTCGATCGCGCGCAGCTCGGCGATCTGGCGCGCCTCGGTGGGCCGGATCGCCCACGCCTGCGGGTCGGGCACCGCCTTCATCACCGCGAAGAACGCGCGTCGCATCAGCTCGCCGACGATCTTGTCGCCGGGAGAGAACTCGACGGTCTTTGTGCCGTTTGTGTGCTCCACCAGCGTGCCGAGGAGGTAGCGCCGGCCCTCGACGCTATAATACTCGGTCTGGCTGAACAGCCCCCAGCCGAGGTTGAACTCCGCGGCTTGCTCGGGGTCGCAGCGATCGAGGTGCGGCTGCCGCTGGATCTGCTCGCGGATGAAGGTGTAGTGGAGCGCCCACTGGCGCGTGCTCAACAGATGCACGGTGTCGTTCGCGGCCATGTCGATCACGAACTTGACGCCGGCCTCGCCGACCGCGGTGCCGCCCCTGGCCAGCTCGGCGAAATCGCCGGCGGTCTCCAGCCGACGCGCGCGCCCGCTCGCGAGCTCACGCCCCGGCAGCTCGGTGCAGCCCTCGTTCGCCGCGCCGGGGCTCGCCGCTGCGCAGTAGCGCGGCGTCCCGGTGGCGTCGGGCACGCGGGCCAGCGAGGCGCCTTCCGGCCAGGCCATGAAGTCGACCCGATCACTCGGCACCGGCCGGTCCACCTGCCGCAGCGTCACGATGCCCTCGAAATCCGGCGAGGCCTCGAGCTCGGCCGTATCGCTCGCGCTCACCGGAACGCTCACGCGCTCCCCGGGCGCGAGCGTGGCCGACGGCGCTGGCCACGCGAGCAGCACGCCCACGCCGGCGCCGGGCATCGCCTGTCCCGGCGAGAGCGTCGCGAGGCTCAGCGCGAAGGCGTCGAGCTCCACGGCCTCGGCGCTCGCGTTCAGCACCTCGACGAACCCCGCGGGCCGCAGCGAGAGCTCCGAGATGACCAGCGGCCCGGCGATGGCCGGGAACGGCTCGGGCCACGGGAAAGGCGCGAACTGGATGCCGTCGTCGAGGTTCGGCGGCTCCGGCGGATCGCAGGTCTCGCCGTTCTCGCGCTCGGGCGTGGCATAGCGGCAGATCGACGGCTCGCCCGTGCCGTCGGGCAGCCGCGCGTAGCTCTCGGAGCGCGGCAGCTCCGGCACCTCCACCACGTCGGCGAGCTCGCACGACGCCGACCACAGCAGCACGCGCGCGCCCGAGTTCGAGAGCTTGAACGGCAGGTGCCGCGGGCCCTGATCGGGCGTGTCGTCGGCCCAGAACAGCACCGTTCGACCCGGATCGAGCGCCAGCTCCGGCAGCCGCGTCGCCTTGCCGAGCTTGTCGCCCAGAAAGTACTGCCCGAGATCGAGCGCGCGGTCGCCCATGTTGATCAGCTCGATGAAATCGTCCGTCTCGCCGATCTCATCGACCCACGCGCCGTCGTTGCCGGTCATCACCTCGTTGATGCGCAGACCGCCGCTCGGCGCGGGCGCGCCGCCCGCAGGAGCCACGAAGTCGCAGCTCGGCGGGTCCGGCGGGTCCGGCGGCTCCGGCGGCGGGTCGAGCGTCTCGCCCGAACAGCCGACGAAGAGGGCCAACGACAAGAGGCCCGCCCCCACACGCGCACGGCGCGAACGAGGGGGGCGGCGATCGAGGGATGAGCTTGCCGTCATGCCCGCTCCGTGAGCATGCCGTATGCCACGCCGGGCGGCGCCCGGCACAGCCAACAAATCCATCAAATTCAACTATTTGGCCTTGTGGCCCAGCGTGCGATGCGCCGAGCTGTGCCAGCTCACGCGCGGTCACCGTCAGGGGCGGGTCGACCTCTTAGCTGGGTGGCCCCGGTCAGCGTCGCGTCGCAGCAGCCGCTCGGCGGCG
>JAICEP010000289.1 GCA_025924095.1 Sorangium sp. | reverse complement strand
GAGCGCCCGTCACCGCGGGAGCTCGCGGCGCTGGCCTGCGCAGGACCGGCGACGCCGCGCAGCCCGGCGCTACTTCTTCTCTTCGGGCTTCTCGCCCTTCGCGTCGCCGGCGTTCTCCCGGATGGAGGGCGGCGGGTCCGACTGGACCGTCTTCGCGTCGCCGGGCTCGAGCGTCACCATCATCGTGCGGTTGCCGCGCTCCGGATCCACGAAGGTCACCTCGTGCGTGCCGGGCGCGACCTTGCGCCCCGAGATCGGCGTCGCCCCGATCGGCTTGCCGTCGAGCAGGATCTCGGTGGGCTGCGCCGAGACGACGTCGAGCATCGGCGCGTCGTCGAGCGGCGGCTCGGGCTCGGGCTCGGGTGCGGTGACGGCCGGCGGAGGCGTGGGCTCGACCGGCTGCGGCGGGCTCGCGGCCCCGCCGCAGCCGGCGAGCGCGATGACGAGAAGGGGAGCGGCGACACGGACCATGCGGCGGAGGCTAGACACGAATCACGCGCGGGGGAATGGCCCGCGCTGGCACCACGCGCGCGCCGCGCTCGCGCGGTGCCAGCGCCGGGGAGCCGGGCGTTGCGCTGCCCGACCAGCCCAGGTACTCCTGGTCGCCATGTCGACCGTGGCGATCTGCGGAACGGGGAACCAGCGACAGCCGACGGAGCACGTCTACTACTCGTCGACGAAGAGCCTCTGCAAGACCTGCAAACAGGGCGTCGACGCCAAGATCCAGTTTTCTGGTGGGGCGGTATATTTCGATAAGTTCTGCCCTGAGCACGGCCACCAGCGGGTGCTCGTCGCCTCCAGCGTCGACTGGTACCTCGACGCGCTCTCCTTCCTTGCGCCGCACACGCCGCCGCGCGGCGAGATCCGCGCCGTGCGGAGCGGCTGTCCCTTCGACTGCGGCCCGTGCGCCTCGCACCAGCAGAAGGTGTACATGCCCGTCGTCCCCATCACGTCGGCGTGCAACCTCGATTGCCCCATCTGCTACACGGTCAACAAGAACGAGGGGGCGCACCAGATGAGCGAGGGCGAGTTCGCCGCGATCCTCGGCCACCTCCGCGCCCAGCACGACGAGCTCGACATCATCAACTTCACGGGCGGCGAGCCCACCATGCACCCCGAGCTCCCGAAGCTCCTCCGCATGGCGTCCGAGGCGGGGATCCGCCGCCTCACCATCTCGACCAACGGGCTCAAGCTCCGGAACGAGGCCTACGTCCGCGAGCTCGCCGCCCTCGACGCGCGCATCGTGCTGTCGCTCGACACCTTCGACCCCGAGATCGACCAGCGGATGCTCGGGGCCAACACCGTGCGGGCCAAGCTCGAGGCGCTCGAGCTCCTCGAGAAGCACGACGTCACGACGACGCTCCTGCCCGCGATCGCGGCCGGCCTGAACGACAAGGACCTCGGCAAGCTCTTCGACCTGATGATGCGCAAGCCGAACATCGTCTCGCTCGAGCTCCACACGCTCACGTTCACGGGCCAGGGCGGCGCCGGGTTCGACCGCGCTGCGCGCATCACCACGCCCGATCTCCACCGGCTCCTCGAGGAGCACACAGGCGGCGCCATCGCCGCGCGCGACTTCGTCCCTTCGCCGCTCGCCCACCCGCACTGCTACTCGATCTGCTACCTGCTCGTGCTCGACGGCGGCGGCGTCGCCCCGTTCGCGCGCTTCATGGGCCGGGACAAGCTCTTCGAGCTGCTCGGCGACTCCCTCTATATCCAGCCCCGCGAGCCCATCGAAGAGGCGCTCCGGACCGCGATGGACGAGCTCTGGGCCGATCCGGACAGGCTGCCCGAGAGCGAGGCGCTGCTCCGCACGCTGAAGCGCCTGCTCCGCGAGATGTTCCCCCCGGGCAAGCCGCTTCCCCTCGAACAGCGGCAGAAGCTCGCCGAGCGCGCGACCAAGGCGATCTACATCCACTCCCACATGGACGAGGAGAGCTTCGACGTCGCCCGCGTCATGAAGTGCAGTATCGGCGTCCCCGATGTCGACGGCAGCAACATCCCGACGTGCTCGTACAACGTCCTCTACCGCGAGAACGACGCGCGCTTCGCCGATCCCGACATGCTCGCTCGCATGGGGCGGACCGAGCCGCACCCGCTCCTCGCGCCCGCGCCCCCCGCGAACAGGCGCTCACTCCCGCTCCTCAAGGTGCCGTCATGACCGCGAAGCTCCCCCTCGTCGACCGGAAGTTCACGTTCACCCCGAGCGCGAAGGACCGCGAGGTCTTCCACTCCTTCTCGCGGGGGCTGTGCCCCCAGTGCAAGAAGGCCGTCGACGGCGTGAGGCTCCTCCGCAATGGCAAGGTGTACCTCCGCAAGCAGTGCCCGGCGCACGGGCAGAGCGAGGCGCTCATCTCCGGCGACGCCGACTGGTTCCTGAGGTCCCTCACCTACGTCAAGGAGGGATCCAGGCCGATCGAGTACTCGACCTCGGTCGAGCGCGGCTGCCCGGACGATTGCGGCCTTTGCCCGGATCACGAGCAGCACTCGTGCCTCCCGATCATCGAGATCACGAACCATTGCAACCTCGAGTGTCCGATCTGCATCGTGCAGAACCGGCACAACTACACCATGACGCGCGAGGAGTTCGGGCGCGTGCTCGACGGCATCGTGGCCAAGGAGGGGACGCTCGAGACGATCAACCTCTCCGGCGGCGAGCCGACGCTCCACCCCGAGTTCCTCGCGCTCCTCGACATGGCGTGCGCGAGGACCGAGATCGCGCGCGTCTCCATCTCGACGAACGGCCTCCGCTGCGCGAGCGATTACGCCTTCTGCGAGGAGCTCGCCCGGCGCAAGGTGTACGTGAGCCTCCAGCTCGACGCGCTCAGCAACCCGGCCCTCCGGGTCCTGCGCGGGGCAGGGGACCAGGCCGCCGCGCGGGAGAAGGCCCTCGCCAACCTGAAGCGGGCGGGCGTGCGCACCACCCTCGTCTCGACCGTGGCCCGCGGCGTGAACGACGACCGCATCGGCGACTGCCTCCGGCTGCTCTACGACAACGACTTCATCCTGTCGCTCACGTTCCAGCCCGCGGCGTACACCGGCTATGGCGGCGCCCACTTCGCGCCGCACGATCCGCTCGACGTCATGACCATCCCCGACGTCGTCCGCGCGGCCGAGGAGCAGACAGGGCTCCTCAAGAAGAGCGATTTCTTGCCGCTGCCGTGCTCCCACCCGAGCTGCTTCGCGCTCACCTACCTGCTCAAGGTCGACGGCGAGTTCATCCCGTTCCCCAGGTTCCTCGAGCTCGATCGCTATCTAGAGCTCCTGGCGAACCGCGGCACGATCCGGCCCGACGAGGAGCTCGAGGGCGCCCTGCGCGACGCGATCGACCAGATGTGGACGAGCTCGGGCCAGGTCCCCGACTGCGACCGGATCCTGAAGGTCCTGCGCCGGGCGATCTTCCTCATGTACCCCGAGGAGCGCGCCCTCGCGCTCGAGGAGCGCCTCCACATCGGCGAGGGCCTCGTGAAGACGGTGTTCATCCACGCCTTCATGGACGTGCACAACTTCGAGATCGACCGCATCAAGAAGTGCTGCACCCACTACGCGCTCCCCGACGGGCGGCTGATCCCCGGCTGCGCGTACAACAACCTCTACCGCGACAAGGATCCGCGGTATGCGGGCCCGATCGGCGCGCCGCAGATCTGGGGCAAGACGTGACAGGCCTGCTCGCCGGCAAGCGCGCGATCGTCACCGGCGGCGGGCGCGGCCTCGGCCGGGAGATCTGCGCGACGTTCGCGCGGCACGGCGCCCGGGTGGCGTTCACCTTCACGAAGAGCGAGGAGGGCGCCCGCCGCCTCTGCGACGAGATCGCGGCCGCCGGCGCGGAGGCGCGCGCGTTCCGGGCGAGCGTCCTCGACGCGGACGCGACGCGCGCGATGGTGCGCGCCGTCGAGGAGGCGTGGGGCGGGGTCGACGTGCTCGTCAACAACGCCGGCGTGTCCCAGAATCTCCCGCTCGCGTTGCTCGAGGAGCAGGACTTCGATCACGTCCTCGACCTGAACCTCAAGGGCGCCTACCTCACGGCCCGCGAGGCGCTCCGGTCGATGATCCGGAAGAAGCGCGGCGTGGTGCTGAACATCGGGTCGCTCGCCGGGGTCAGGATGATCGAGGCGCCCATCCATTACTGCGCGAGCAAGGCCGGCCTGAAGGGGATGACCGAGGCCATGGCCAAGGAGGTCGCGCGGCACGGGATCCGCGTCCTGTGCGTCGCGCCCGGGCTGCTCGAGGACGGCGTCGGCCGCAACTTGCCCGAGCACCGCCTCGCCGACTACCTGAAGCACTGCGCGCTCGGCCGCGTCGGCACCTTCCGCGAGGTCGCCGAGCTCGCGGCGTTCCTCGTGTCCGATCGCAACGGCTACATGACCGGCGCTACCGTGGTGGTGGACGGGGGCGTGTGATGGCCGCCGCCGCGAAGCCGCGCCGCTGCGTCGTCCTCGGCGGCTCGGGCACGGTCGGGCGCGCCCTTGTCGCGGAGCTCGCCCGGGCGGGGGCGCGCGTCGGGTTCACGTACAGGCAAGGGCGCGAAATTGCTGATGATCTGGTGCGCGCTCTCCCGGGTACGACCGCGCTCGAGGTCGACCTCGGCGATCCGCGCGCGGCCGCGGAGGCGGCGGACGCGCTCGCGCGCCGGCTCGGGGGCGTGGACGCCTTCGCGCACTGCGCGGTCCGCACGTCGTCGGTCGAGCCGCCCGCGTTCGACGCGATCGAGGACGTCAGCTTCGAGGGGTTCGCCGACGTCCTCGCCGTCAACGTGACCAGCGCCTTCGCCGCCGCGCGGAGCCTGCTCCCGCACTTCGACGGCGGCGGGAACATCGTCCTGTTCGGCTCGGTCGACGGCATCAAGCCGGTGCCGTCGCCGGTCCCCTACGCCGTGTCGAAGGCGGCCCTCGCCGGCCTCGTGCTCAGCCTCGCCAAGTCGCTCGGCCCGCGCGGGATCCGCGTGAACCTCGTGGCGCCCGGCGTCCTGGAGGCGGGCGCCTCGCGCACGCTGCCCGACGACCTGCGCAGGGAGTACCTCAAGCACTGCGGGCTCCGCCGCCTCGGCAAGGTCGAGGAGGTCGCGGCGCTCGCCGCGTGGCTCGCGCTCGAGAACACCTACGTCACCGGCCAGACGATGATGGTCGACGGGGGGCTCTGATGGCGGCGCCTTCCTCGTCGTCGTCGTTGCGCCTCCGGGTGCTGGGCGGCCTCGCCGCGGTGGCGTTCCTCGTCCACGGCGGCAACCACGTGCGGCGGGGCTCGCCGCACGACGTGCTCTGGATGTGCAACGTCGCGCCGCTCCTGCTCGCGGCCGGCTGCTTTTTCGTGAAGCCGGACCTCGCCGCGATCGCGGCGCTGTGGCTCGCGTTCGGCACGCCCATGTGGCTGCTCGACATCGCGACGGGGAGCGGGCTCATCCTGACCACGTTCCTGCCGCACGTGCTCTGTCCCGTCGTCGCCGTCCTCGCGGTGCGGGAGATGGGGCTCGCGCGGCGCGCCTGGCTCAAGGCCACGGGGGCGCTGCTCGCCCTCGGTGGGCTGACGCGCGTGCTCACGCCCCCGGAGGCGAACGTCAACCTCTCCCACCGCGTCTGGGCGGGCTGGGAGGCGATGTTCCCGCGCTACGACCGGTACTTCGTCCTCGTGGCGGCCGCGGCGGCGCTCACGTTCTTCGTCCTCGATCGCGCGCTCGCGGCGTGGCTCGGCCCGCCGCGCCGGCGCGCCGCGGACGGCATCACCCCCGGAGCGAGCACCCCCTGATGCGTTACATCCTCCTCGACCGGATCACGTCCGTCGAACCCGGCCGCTGCGCGCGCGGGCTGAAGGCGGTGACCCTGACCGACGAGGTCCTGCACGACCACTTCCCCGACTACCCGATCTACCCCGGCGCGCTGCTCGTCGAGGCGGCCGCGCAGCTCGCCGGCTTCCTCGTCGAGGTGACGGAGAACAGGCCGTCCGAGGCGCCGCGCCGCGCGCTCCTCGCGCAGATCGACCGGGCGAAGTTCTACCGCCCCGCGCAGCCGGGGGACAGCGTCGAGCTCTTCGCCGAGGTGGCGCAGTCGCTGGACGCCGCGGCGAAGCTCTCGGTCGGCGCCGACGTCCGCGGCGAGCGGTGCATGCGGGCGACGCTCACCTTCGTGCTGAAGGCGATCGACTCGGAGCGCTTGCACGCGCAGCGGCGCTACCTCTACGCGCTGTGGACGCGCGAGCTCCCGGACAGGGTGTGGCTGCCGTGACGCTCGTGACCGGCCTCGCGTCCGTCGTGCTCTCGCCCGGTGATGCGTGCGATCCGTCGCCGTTCCTCCGCGAGAAGAAGAGCAGGAAGTACCTCGGGCTCCAGGACGCGCTCGCGGTGGTGAGCGCCGGGCGGGCGCTCGCGGCGGCGGGGCTCGCCGCGTCGCTGCCGGGCGAGCGCACCGGGCTCTACCTCGCGGTCGGCTACATCCCGTTCCTGGAGCGCGACATCGCGCCGGTGCTCGAGGGCTCGCTCGACGAGCGCGGCGATTTCAGCCCGGCGCGCTTCGGCGCCGAGGGGTACACGCGCGCGCACCCGCTGCTCGCGTTCCGCTGCCTGCCCAACATGCCCGCCTACCACGTCGCCGCGAGCTTCGGCGTGGAGGGGCCCTACGCGGTGCTCTACCCGAGCGCGGGGCAGCTCTACCTCGCGCTCGAGGAGGCCGTGCAGGCGCTCGATCGCGGCGAGATCGACGTGGCGCTCGTGGTCGGGGTGGCGCACCAGCGCAACTACCTCGTCGAGCACCACATGCGGCGCATCGACGACCCCGTGCCGCCAGACCGGCTGTTCGACGCGTCGGCCACCGTCGTCCTGGAGCGCGGGGCCCACGCGGCGGGGCGGGGCGCGCGGGCCCTCGGCGAGCTCGCGTCGGTCACGGTGGCGTACGCGCCGTTCGATCCGCTGTCCCGTGCGCCCGCGAAGCGCGAGGCGGTCGCGGTCGCGTCGCCCGCGCAGGCCGACGGCGGCGGCGGTGGAGACGCCGCGCTGGACGCGGGCGCGGAGCTCGGGCCCGCGTCGCCGCTCGTCGCGCTCGCGCGCGCGTGGGAGCGCGGCGCCGTCGAGCTCGTGCACCGCCTCGAGGGGCGCGACGGCATCACCGCGGAGAGCCGCTGGATCCGGAGGGTCTCGTGACGGCGCGCCACGCGGTGGTCGTGACGGGGATGGGCGTCGTGTCGCCGCTCGGCGATCGCGTCGACGCGTTCGGCGACGCGCTCCTCGCCGGGCGGAGCGGCGTCGGTCACATCACCCTGTTCGACGCGTCCACCCTGCCGACGCGCATCGCCGGGCAGGCCCCGCTGCCGGCCGAGGTGCCGCTCGGCGATCGCAAGGTCGCGTTCGCGCTCGCGGCGGCGAGGCGCGCCGTGGAGGCGTCCGGGCTCGCGCTCGGCGCGGGCGGTGACGCGCCGCGCGCCGACGCGGGCGTGAGCCTGGGCGTCGGCCTGGAGCTCTTCAACATGGAGCACCTCGCGGCGGCGCGGCGCCCGGGGTTCGCGCTGCCGGAGGGGGGCGGCGCGCGGCGCGCCGGCATGCAGACGGCCTCGGAGGTCGGCGTCCACGCGCTGAGCCACCGCTTCGGCCTCGCCGCGCCGCCGCTCGTGCACGTGTCGGCCTGCGCCGCGGGCACCGACGGGATCGGCGCGGCGTACCGGCTCATCGCCACGGGCCGCCGCCGCGTCATGCTCGCGGGCGGCACGGACTCGATGATCAACCCCCTCGGCGTCGCGGGCTTCTGCGCGCTGCAGGCGACGAGCCTCCGCAACGACCGGCCCGAGGCGGCGTCGCGGCCGTTCGACAGGACGCGCGACGGCTTCGTGATGGGCGAGGGGGCGGCCGTGCTCGTCCTGGAGCGGCTCGACGACGCGCGGGCCCGCGGCGCGCGCATCCTCGCCGAGGTGGCGGGGTACGGGAGCAGCTTCGACGCCTACAAGATCAGCGATCCGCACCCCGAGGGGCGCGGCGCCTTCCTGGCGATGTCGCGCGCGCTCGCCGACGCGGGGATCGGCCCGGACGAGGTCGACGCGGTCAACGCCCACGGGACGGGAACGCCGAAGAACGATCCCGCCGAGACGCTCGCCCTGAAGCGGCTGCTCGGCGAGCGCGCGCGCGGCGTCCCGGTCTCGGCGACAAAATCGATGATCGGCCACCTGATCTCGGCGTCCGGCGCGGTCGAGGCCGTGGCCGCCATCGTGTGCATGCTGCGCGGCGCCGTGCACCCGACGATCAACCTCCACGAGCCGGACCCCGAGTGCGATCTCGACTACGTGCCGAACGAGGCGCGCGCGCACCGGCAGCGCCACGTGCTCTCGAGCTCGTACGGGTTCGGCGGGCACAACGCGGCCATCGTCCTGCGCCACCCGGAGGCGATCCGTCCGTGAGCCTCCTGCTCGAGGGCAAGCGCGTCGTGGTGACGGGCGCGAGCCGCGGCCTCGGCCGGGCCATCGCGCTCGCGTGCGCGCGGGAGGGCGCGGCCGGCGTCGGGATCGGCTACCGCGAGCGGGCGAGCGAGGCCGCGGGCGTCGCGGCCGCGGTCGAGGCGGCGCGCGGAGGGCGCGCGCTGGCCCTCGGGTTCGACGTCGCCGATGACGCGGCCGTGGCGGCCGCCGTGGCGCGGTTCGAGGCCGAGGTGGGGCCGATCGACGGCTGGGTCAACGGCGCCGGGGTCGTGGCGCCGGGGCTGCTCGTGACGGGCGACGTGGCGCAGATTCGGGCCCAGATCGACACGAACCTGCTCGGCCCGCTCCTGTGCGCCCGCGCCGTGCTGCCGCTCATGATGCGGCGCAAGCGCGGCGTGGTCCTCAACGTGAGCTCCGTCGCGGCGGTCCGCCCTGCCCGCGGCCAGGCCGCCTACGCGGCGGCGAAGGGAGGGATCGAGGCGCTCACGCGCGCGCTCGCGGTCGAGTACGCGAGGAAGGGCATCCGCGTCGTCTGCCTCCGGCCCGGCCCGGTCGACACCGACATGCTGGGCGGGACGCGCGCGCTCGCCGGCGAGGAGATCGTGGCCCGCGTGCCGCAGCAGCGGATCGCCGCCCCGGGCGAGATCGCCGACTACGCGGCGTTTCTCCTGAGCGACCGGGCCGCGTACGTCACCGGCGCGGTGGCGTCGGTGGACGGGGGCTACGCGGTCGGATGACGCTCGAGGAGCTCCTGCGATCGCG